>JABHXI010000109.1 GCA_018657375.1 Candidatus Nitrosopumilus sp.
GAACTTAGCAAGATGTCCATAATCAAATTTTAGATAATGGGTGTTTAAAGGAGATGATCTACTAAAAATTTACAAGTTTACCAATTCAAGTTAAGTTCAGAAAAACAACAAGTATGTCAAATATAGTCACAATTATTTCATTCAGTATTGGAAAAACACAAAATTAGGTGTAAAAAAACCACGCATAAGGATTGGAAATAAACAAGTCAAAGACTAATAAGGTAACGTACCGTACTATACGGTATGATGAAAGCAAGACTAACATACGTACCGCTAGAAGTAGCAGAACAATTTGAAGACTTCATAATAAAACGAGAAGAACAAGTTTTAGATGCAGTAAAAGCAAGAACCAGAGATTTCAGCACGTTATCTTTGTTAAAGTTGCTATACCAACTTAAAGGAAGTCCAATGACATTTACAAATCTATATTCAAAATCAAAAATTAGAATGAAAAGATCATTTCTAAATTATTTGCATCTATGTGTAGATTATAATTTCATTGAAAAAGAAGCAATAGGTCCAAATGTAATCTATACAATTACAGACAAAGGAAGATTAATGCTAAACCTATTCATGCAAAAGAATAATTAAATAGAATGTATCGAGGCAAACTGTGGAAAAAGAATTTCCAGATGCAGAAATATTTCAAATTAAAAAAGTGGAATTAAAAAATCCAATAATCTTTGCAGGATTTGTCGGTGCAGGCCTTGTAGGCCCTCTTTCAATTACCCACATGATTGAAGAATTAAAAATGGCAGAGATTGCAGTAATGAGATCAAAACATCTTCCACCATCAACAGTTTTCATGAGAGGAAGATTACGTCATCCGTTTAGATTCTATGCAAATCCAGAAGGAACGATTTGTGCAATAATTTGTGAAATAACATTACGAATGGAAGGGTTGTACACACTAGTATCGTCGATATTAGATTGGGCAGAAAAAAACGGATCCAAAGAAATAGTAATTCTGGACGGAGTTGCAAGTACAGAACATGACGATAAAGCATATTGTGCAGCAGAAGAAGATCTAGTTAGAACGATGGCAGACAAAGATATCAGTTTAATCCCACAGGGATTCATTACAGGAATTCCAGGCGGCATACTAAACGAATGCCTAGTAAGAGAGATTCAAGGGCTGACACTATTAGCAAAAGCAAACAAAACGGAGCCTGATTCAGGGGCAGCTGCAACACTAATCGAAGCATTAAACAGATTTTATGATATGGACATCGACACATCAGAACTTAAAAAAGACAAAGACAGGATTCATTCAGAATTTAACGAATTGTCTCAAAAATACGTAAAGCATAGAGAAGAAATATCTGGAATGTACATGTGATCGAAACCATAGGCAAAATCTTTTATTCATAATAAATACGGAACAAACTATGACTCTAACCTACAAAAAAGCTGGTGTAGATATTTCAAAAATTAAACAAAGTCAAAAGGCAATTGGAAAATTGATTGTGTCGACACACAAACTTCAGAAAAAAGCAAAGATGACTCACGGGTTTGGACATTATGCAGGAATAGTTGAAATTCCAGGAGGAAAACTTTTAGCGACACATACAGACGGTGTTGGAACTAAAGTAGTGATTGCAAATATGATGAAAAAATACAACACGATAGGAATTGATTGTGTCGCAATGAATGTGAATGACATAATCTGTATCGGCGCAACACCAATATCATTTGTGGATTATATTGCAGCAAATAAAAACGACGTACCGATATTTAAAAAAATTGTAGAAGGGCTGGTAAAAGGTGCAAAAAAATCGCTTATGCCCATTGTTGGCGGGGAAACTGCAATTATGCCAGACGTGATCGAAGGAAAAGGATTTGCATTTGATTTAGCAGGAATGGTAGTAGGACTATTAGATAAAAAAGACATGATTTTAGGAAATAAAATCAAAGAAGGTGATGTAATTATCGGAGTTAACAGTTCAGGAATTCATTCAAACGGATATTCACTTGCAAGAAAAGCTTTGCTAACAAAATATTCAGTTAAAGACAAAGTAAAGGGAGTCGGAACGATAGGAGACGCACTGCTAACACCTACAGAAATTTATACAAATCCAGTTCTTGAAATTAATCAAAAATGCAAGATAAACGGATTAGCCCACATCACAGGAGGTTCGTTTACCAAACTATTACGCCTCAAAAACATAGGCTATGAAATAGACTCACTTCCAAAAATACCTCCAATCATGGGACTAATAGAAGAACAAGGAGTGAAAGCAGAAGAAATGTACAAAACATTCAACATGGGAGTTGGTTTCTGCGTAATGGCTCCAAAAGATCAAGTCAGTAAAATTAAATCAGTATTTAAAAAACACAAAATCAAAAGTCAAGAAATAGGGCAAGTGATTTCTAAAAAAGGGGTTACCGTAAATTCGATAAAAATTGCTTAATCTAACAGCGATAAAATAATTTTTGACTTGGAATTGCCTTATATGACAGATTTCTTTAATTTTATTAGATAATTATGAGTGATGCCCACTTTATTGAAACAATAATCGGAGTAGGAATACTTCTTTTTGCAGCTAAGTTGATGGCAGAACTCTTCCTGAGATTAAAACTTCCAATCGTATTAGGAGAACTAATTGCGGGCATGATTGTGGGACCGTTTGCATTAGGTGGATTACAAATAATTGATGGAAAACAACTACTGCAAATTAACGACGAAATCAGAATATTAGGGGAAATGGGGGCAATTGTAATCTTATTTATGGCAGGGTTAGAAATGACACCAAAAGAATTTCTCAAAGGGGGAAAAGCAGCATTTGTAGTTGGAACGTTAGGAGTAGTAATTCCGTTCTTTGTAGGACTCACGGTTTTCCAATTGTTCGGATTTGACGCATTACAGTCAATGCTAATTGCAACCGCACTTACAGCGACAAGTATTGCAATTTCAATTCAAGTCTTAAGTGAATTTGGGAAAATTAAAACTCCAGAAGCTAGACTGATAATAGGCGCAGCAATTGTTGACGACATACTAGCAATTGCAGTTCTATCAGTAGTAACATCAATTGCAGGATCAGACGGAGGCGTAGACAACATAGACATTACAGAAATAGTAATTACAATTTTACAAGTATTAGGATTCTTTGCAATAATGCTCATCGTAGCAGTAGTGGTGATTCCAAAGTTAATCACACCAAGAATATGGAAAGCAAAGGGAAGTGTTGAAGGAATAGCTACTGCGGCGTTCTTTGGTGCAGCAGCTCTTGCAGGTTCCATAGGCTTGTCACCAATCGTAGGGGCATTTGCAGTAGGCATGGCATTATCAACTACCAAGGTATTTGATAAAATAGAAAACTATGTTGGAAAAATAGGATTAATTTTTGCACCGTTGTTTTTTGCAATCATCGGAGCACAAGTAGATCTAAGAGCGGTGGATTTGAATATCATGATATTGAGTGGAGCAATCATCATAGTTGCAGTTACAACAAAATTATTTGGATGCGGACTTCCTGCAATGTATTTCTTAAAAAGCAAGCAGCAAGGATTGCGCGTAGGAATTGGAATGATTTCAAGAGGAGAAGTGGGATTAATTGTAGCAGGTGTCGGCGTAACAGCTGGAGTTCTAACATCTGAAGTATACTCTACAATCATAATCATGGTGGTAGTAACAACCATCATTACGCCAATTTGGTTAAAAATTGAATATAGAAAAGAGCAAAGAAATGACAATAACGAATCAAATAAAACAGTAGAAGCAAAATCAGAATAAATTTTAACGGTGTTGGATCAACAATATCATGATTAAATTAGATTCAATACAATCTAAAGCATATGCTGAGATTACTCAGAATCTACTGACAATTCAAGATCCAAGTAAAAAACAAGTAAAAGAAGAAATCATAAAAATTTGTACAAAATATTCATTGGATAGAATTCCAAAAAATTATGAAATATTATCAGTGGTAAAAAAAACAGATTTTGATAAATTAAAAAAAGTACTCATAAGAAAACCTGCAAAAACAGCATCAGGGGTATCAGTAGTAGCATTAATGCCAAAACCATACGCATGCCCTCATGGAAGATGTACGTATTGTCCAGGAGGAATTGAATTTAATTCCCCCAACAGCTATACAGGAAAAGAACCGTCATCATTAAACGCAATGGCAAATAAATTTGATCCTAAATTACAAATTACATCAAAAATTGAAAAGCTGATTGCTTTTGGACATGATCCATCCAAAATGGAAATAGTGATAGTTGGAGGAACTTTCCTATTCATGCCAAAAGACTATCAGAAAGATTTCATTAAATCATGCTATGATGCATTAAATGGAACAGATTCAAAAGATTTGGAAGAAGCAAAATCTAACAACGAACACGCAGCAATAAGAAATGTAGGTTTTACAATTGAAACAAAACCAGACTATTGTAAGAAGGAACATGTAGATTTAATGTTAAGTTATGGAATTACAAGAGTGGAAATTGGAGTTCAGTCATTACAAGAAAGGGTTTACAAAATAGTTAACAGGGGTCACAACTACAACGACGTAATTGAATCATTTCAAATTTCAAAAGATGCAGGGTACAAAATAGTTACACACATGATGCCAGGTTTACCTACAATGAAACCAGATGAAGACATTACCGATTTTAAAAAATTATTTTCAGATCCACAATTACGTCCAGACATGTTGAAAATTTATCCGTCACTAGTTATTGAAAACACACCACTGTATGAAGAATACAAGCAAGGAAAATACACACCATATTCAGATGAAGATATGATCAAAGTATTAACAGAAGCAAAAAAGAATGTTCCAAAATGGGTGCGAATCATGAGGGTTCAAAGAGAAATCACGCCAGGGGAAATCATCGCAGGGCCAAAGGCAGGCAATCTAAGACAAATTGTGCACCAAAATCTTGCAAAACAAGGGCTGTCTTGCAAATGTATCAGGTGCAGGGAAGTAGGACTGTCTAATAAAAAATCAAATGGAGGCGAAATCAAACTAGACAGAATTAATTACGATTCATCAGGCGGGAAAGAAGTGTTCTTGTCATATGAGGACAAAAATGAATTAATTTATGGATTTTTGAGATTAAGAAAACCAAGTATTGAAGCACATAGAGATGAGATTGATCAAGACACATGCATAGTGAGGGAAATTCACGTATATGGAAAATCGTTAAAACTGGGAGAAAAGGAAGAAGATGAAATTCAACACACAGGGTTGGGAAAGAAATTGATGAATGAGGCTGAAAAAATATCCAGAGAAGAGTTTGATGCTAAAAAACTTCTAGTGATTAGTGCAATAGGTACAAGAGAATATTACCAAAAATTAGGGTATTCATTATATGGGCCATACATGTCCAAGATATTGAATTAGTGAAAAGAAATGTCAGAAGAAAAAATTATTGGTAAAGGAACATGGATAGATAAATTAGCATCTGAATTAATTGAACGTGAAAAAAAACTAGGAAGAAATTTAGACATGTTAAGAGTAGAGAGCGGTCTAGGAGCATCAGGAATCCCACACATTGGAAGTCTAGGAGATGCTGTTAGAGCATACGGTGTAAAATTAGCATTAGAGAATTTAGGATACAAATCAGAATTAATTGCATATTCAGATGATCTAGACGGGTTAAGAAAAGTTCCAGAAGGAATGAAGGAATTTGGATTAGAAGAACACATTGCAAAACCAGTGTCATTAATTCCAGATCCTTATGGATGTCATGACTCTTACGGGATGCACATGAGCAGTATTCTTTTAGATGGATTGGACAAAGTTGGAATAAAATATGAATTCAGAAGAGCTAAAGACACATACCAAAAAGGATTGCTAAAGGATCACATCCATACAATATTAGAAAATAGTACAAAAATAGGAGACGGAATTTCAGAATTAGTAGGACAAGAAAAATATCAAAAATACCTACCCTATTTTCCAGTATGTGCAGAATGTAACAGACTCTACACAGCTGAAGCTACAGAATACGTTATTTCAGAAAAAAAAGTGAAATACAAATGTCATGATACAGAAATCGGATCAAAGGCGGTCAAAGGTTGTGGTCACGAAGGGGAATCAGACATTACAAAAGATTTAGGAAAATTAGCATGGAAAGTAGAATTTGCAGCACGTTGGTCTGCATTCGACATCAGATTTGAAGCATATGGAAAAGATATCATGGACTCAGTGAAAGTAAACGACTGGGTGGCAGATGAGATTTTAGGAGTACCACATCCTCACCACGTAAAATATGAAATGTTTTTGGATAAAGGAGGAAAAAAGATTTCAAAATCATTAGGCAATGTAATTACAGCACAAAAATGGTTAGAGTTTGGAAATCCAAAATCAATCCTGCTATTGCTATACAAAAGAATTACAGGTGCAAGAGAATTAGGGTTTGACGATATTCCAGGTTTGATGAATGAGTATAATGAACTTGAGGACACATACTTTGGAAGAATCAAAGTGGACAATCAAGCAAAACTAAC
>JABHXI010000110.1 GCA_018657375.1 Candidatus Nitrosopumilus sp.
AATTTTAAAAATACATCAAGTTCTTTGTTCCAAATTCCATCCTGATATCTAGGATCTTTTTGTAAATCATAACATCGCTTAATATCAGATTCGGTCATAGGAATTGTAGGTAATTTGTATTTTTCAATATCTGTAGCCCACACTCCAACCCATTTTGCGTCTGGAACTGTTAATTCTCTAAGGTGTGCAGCATTAGCTGAACCAGATTTAATCACCATTGCAATGTGTTCCCCATACACATCACCATCAGTAAGACAGATGACAGGTAATTTCATTTCATCATGAAGTCTTTTCAACAAAGTTCTAGTAGAACGTGGTGCTTGCCCTCCAGTATTAATGATAATAGATTTAAATTTTTTATCAACTTGTTCTTCAACAAATCTTGTAAACAGACCACCCTTCTCAATTGCAATTACAATTTCAGCACTAGTATCGACTAACTCAGCAGTAGTTAAACTTGGACCTATAGAATAACCATCAGGATGGTTGGCCAAATTCATAGTCTTTCCCTCATAACCAGGAATAGTGTATTCAATATTTAGATCACCAAAAATGGAACTTCGTTCTTCAGGAAAAATATGGAAATCTTCTCTAGCTCTAGAAGTAACAGCTTCTAAATCAACAATAATGTTATCAGATTCAGATTGATCCTCAAATTCAACAGCAAAAGCCTGTGAAGAATAGTAAACATCTCTCAAAGTGGATGATTTTCGCTCATTGGTTAGCCTGTTTGCAAAAAATGCCAACCACATTAATTGTGTAAATGATCTTAATTGTGCTGAATTTCTAGAACTTCTCAAAGCAGCATTATTTCCGAGAATGTATTGTCGAAGTTGTTTATCATATACAATGTTACTCACAGACCGACTAGGTATAGAGAATTTTGGAAATTGGCCATTATCTAAATCATCATAAATTTTTGCACCATGACTTTTGAGCATTTCAAGAATAGTCTTTTGTTTATCATCTGCTTTTTTACTTCGAGCTTTAATTTTATTTTCTTTTTCTTTCTTAGTTGCTTTCAATTTCATTTTCCTCCTTTACTGCTTTTTTATTCTCAGACTCAATTTCACTTTCTAACATTTTCTTATAATTAGGTTCTTTTTTCTTTCCAGATAATTCTGTACAAAATTCTGCAATCATTGGAATGTATTTTGCATAAAGATTAGCTCTCTTTTTTGCCATTTCAGCTTGACCCCGTTTAGACATAAAGGAAGAAAGTTTTCTAGACAAGAATTGTAATGCTAACCTTAATTCTCGTTCTATTTCTTGTCTATCTGCGACATTTTCTTTTCCTGCAGTTTTGTACGGAATTCTTGTTGAACAAATATGAGATACAATTATGAAAGGAGGTTCGCCTTTTACTTTGTATCTGCCCCAATCAGTATCATTTACAACTTTAATCACAACGTCACTGCCCTCATCATAGAGCAATGGAATTCTATTAGCATATCGATAGACATGTGGACCGCCAGATTTTATATCACCACCATAGGCTATTCCCATTTCAATAATGAAAGGGAATCCAGAATATGCAGAAGCTGGACGTTGAACCACAGCAACAAAGTCAGGATTAAAGAATTTTTTTATTCCTTTTTCCAATGGTTCTGCCCCTAGAGGAGCCAAACAGCTGGAGTCAGGAGCCATAAAATCGTCAAATTTCTGAAGAGCATCACTAAGATTGACAAGTTCCTGATTAGTCAAAGTGCCCATTCTTTTTTCAGGCTTCAATTTAGCAAATGCTGCAAATTTAAGTGCAGTTGTTGGACCTACACGTTGAAATCTTTTTGTCAAAAATGTAGTAAGAGGTTCGCCTTGAACTGTATTTGTCAATTGTTTATAATATTGACTTTCAGAATCCATGTCAACAGATTTTGATTGTGAATCTCCAAAGTCCCAATAAAATAATTTTTTGTTTGGCATGTCAATATCTTCAATTCTGATTTTATTGAGTTTCTCAAAATCCATTTTTAAAAAAGACATCAAAGCTATTACAACTCTAACTTGACGTGGAAGTGTCTTCCATTTCTTTTTTGCCTTATCCATTATTGATGTAAAACTAAGTTTTTTTACAGACAATCCCAAGTCTTTTCTAACTTTTTCAATCATTGCGTCATCAATTATTGGGATTTCAAATTGAGATTCAACGATCATTCTGCGTATACGTTCAACATCAATTCCATGGGGATGTGGTCTAATGATAGTCGGAGGTGCAGGAATTTCTTTTACAAATCTGGGATGACTAAATTTTTGATTTTTAGGATCA
>JABHXI010000111.1 GCA_018657375.1 Candidatus Nitrosopumilus sp.
TTCAATAACAACCAAATTAAAAAGGACAGGATTGTTTTAGAAATTTTGTTTTTAGATTATGAGCAAAACATTATTTTTAAAAATAAAGCAAGTTTACTTGAGGTGAATGAATTTGAAACAAAAAGATTTCTAGGGAATACAAAAATTGACAAACAATTTGCAACGTGTACAGTTAAGGTACTCAGTTAGGAAATAAATTTACTAAACGAATCCAACGCATTCATGAATTCTTTTTTTGTGGATTTGTGCTTTATGAATTCAACCTGAGAGCACAGTAGGAGCCATTTTTGTACGTCATTAAAATTATCAACCTTTAATTTTTTAAGTTCAATTATTGTTTCAGCATATGTCAAATCTAAATTAATCTCTAATTTGTTAGAATAGTAGTACCTAATTGCCTGACTGAATTTTTCAAATGCATATTTAGGACAATTGTCATCAAAGATATCCCTAGAGGATTTAATCATACTACGAGTATAATCTACATAATTAACTGATGGCGGAACGGTTACAAATTCTAACGTCTTATGGACTAGGGATTTCCTATATAGCAGATAACCAGAAATGAGCGATGCGGCAATAGTAATAATTAAAATTAAAATTAAAGTAGCATAGTTATTTGCAGGATTAAGTTCCAATAGACTTTGTGGTTTATCTAATGTGTCAATTACGTGTCGAGTATTTTCAAATTTAGAATTGTCAAATTTAAAACCATCAAATAGATTATCCTTGATACTATTTCCAACATCAGGGCTTTGTATGACGGAAATTTTAAATTCGTTTGACAGAATTGAATCATAAACATTTGTTGTCTGCTCAGTTAATTTACGGACCATCTCATCATTCATCACTTTTGAATTAGGTTTTACATATGTGGGAAGCAATTCTCTAAGATCTGTTGAAGACGCACCTGAATTTGCAGATTTAGCTGCTGCTGTACGTACTGCATCGTATTTTGTAGGAGAAAAAGCATTGTTTGGAATGGATTCTAAATCATTCAAATCATACCCACGCTCAAATAAGAAATATTCTAAATTAGAATTAAGATTAAAATCTCGCGTAACTCCGTTTTGCTGATACTTTTGTTGTCGCACAGGATCTATAAGCGCTTCTGCAAGTTCAACATATCCATCAGAATATCGATCAAGGTATTTTATCATGTGATAAAAATTATCTTTGTTAATCTGTTTTTGTTCGATTAAAAGACGGTTAAGCAGTTGGCCTTCTTTAGAGTCTATAGTTATTTTATTGTCACCCAACATGTATTGGCTGCCAGTAATGTAGTCTTCTGCAACATCATGAAATATTTCATTTTCAGAAGAAAGAAAATTACTAATTTGATCTTCGATTGCAGGAGAATTATCAACACTGGTTTTAGATGTCATCGGAGATTCCAAGGGCTGACCTTCAATCACCCAGTCAATTTCAATATCAGCAGGTTCACCAAAAACGGGATTTATAAAAATAATGGACATAAAAAATAAAATAAAAAACCAGTAAGAAGCCAATATTCAAATTTTTTTAATATAATAACAGTAAAATAAAAATTGGTACAATCATCGAATATACCACATAGTATTAATTCAAAAATTTTAAAAAAATATCAATTGGCAGAAAATAATACAAATGAAACTTTAACGATATCAGATGAAAACATAAAGGAATTAACAGGCATTTCAACAAAGTATTCAAAAATAATTTTGAGTGTCATGAAAGAAGCACAAAAAAATATCGTAGGTCAAGAAGAAGTGATTAAGAAAATCATAATCTCCATAATTTCAGATGGTCACGTATTACTTGAAAGTGTTCCAGGGTTGGCCAAGACACTAATGATTAAAACAATGGCAGAGATCTTCAGTGTGAACAATGTCAGAATTCAATTTACGCCAGATTTACTTCCAGCAGACATACTGGGTACAAAAATTTACAAAAACAACACAGGGACATTTGAAATACAAAAGGGACCAATTTTCCATAATTTTGTATTAGCAGACGAAATTAATCGCGCACCCCCAAAAGTTCAATCAGCATTGCTAGAATCAATGCAAGAGAAGCAAGTTAGCATTCATGGGGAAACGTTTCAATTAGATAAACCATTTTTGGTACTTGCGACACAAAATCCAATTGAAAACGAAGGCACATACAAACTTCCAGAAGCACAAGTAGATAGATTTGCAGTAAAAATTTTAATTAATTATCCAGAAATTGATCAGGAAATTAAAATTATGGAAAGGAATACATCAAACACACAAATCAAAATAAATCCAATAGTAAAATTAAATGAAATAATCGAAATGCAAGAATTTAATGAAAAAATTTACGCAGATAACATAATTTTAAAATATGTTGCAAAAATTGTAGACGCTACAAGAAATCCTAAAAAATATGAATTAGATTTGGACAACATAATTGAGTATGGCGCATCCCCAAGAGCATCAATTTGGTTAATAAAAACAGCAAAGGCAAATGCAATGATAAACGGAAGAGGGTATGTAATTCCAGAAGACGTCAAAGAGGTCGCTCATGATGTTCTACGTCACAGATTAATTCTAACATTTGAAGCTGAAGCAGACGAGATAAATTCAGACACAGTAATCGACAGAATTCTTGAAAAAGTCCCATCACCATAAAAATGAGTGAAATTTCAGAGTTGCTAAGGAAGATAAAAAATCTAAACATACCAACAAAAAATACAGCTGAATCAATAGAATCAGGCACGTATAATTCAAAATTCAGAGGTGGCGGAACAGAATTTTCAGAAGTTAGAGAATACGTGCCGGGGGACGATGTCAAGAGAATTGATTGGAGTGTATCAGCTAGGCATAACAGTCTGTTTGTTAAAGAATTTGTTGAGGAAAAAGAGCTTAACGTTCACATCTTGTTAGATTTATCTGCAAGTAATAATTTTGGATTTTTAAAATCAAAACTAGATTTGAGTTTTGAAGTTGCAGTGTCCTTGATGTTTTTAGCATTAAGAAATAATGACAAAATAGGATTGGGAATATTTACAGACGATTTAGAAAAATTCATCCCGTCTAAAAAAGGAAAAAAACAAGTAATAAGAATACTTAAACAATTAATAGAATATGAGCCAAAAAGTAAAAAAACAGATATTATGAAATCACTATCAACATTAAAAAATAAATTAAAAATAAAAAGTACAATATACATCATTTCAGATTTTATTTCTGATTCATATGAAAAACCATTAAAAATTTTAAAACTGCACCATAAAGTTATTCTAATTAATATTTCAGACATACGAGAAAAAGAAATACCCGAAATAGGATACGCATATCTCGAAGATGCTGAAACAGGCGAACAAGTACTAGTGAATACATCAGATAAGCAATTTCAAAAACAATACTCTGAGCACGTTAGTGAAAAAATGAAAACTGATAAAAAAAATATGAATAGAATTGGAGTAGACATGGTCCATGTCAATAATGAAGAGTCATTTGATGTTACAATTAATAGATATTTTAGAAATAAAGGCAAGATGAAGAACTAATGGAGTTTGGATTTATTAACGCATTATTTCTTTTTCTATTAATTCCACTCTTAATATTTACATACCATAGATATAATTTAAATAAAAAAGAATCAATTTTAAAATTTAGTTCATTAAAAGTAATTAAAAAAACAGACGTAAAGAAACACGTAATTAGGAAACACCTCCCATTCGTACTAGTAATAATTATTCTTTCTTTGACAATAATAGCACTAGCTAATCCCCAGATAGCAACTGCAGGAGTGCAAAAAGGCATCAATTTAGGAATAGTTTTAGACGGATCTGAAAGTATGGCAGCCTCCGATTACAAACCAACACGTCTTGAAGCTGCAAAAAATGCAGCAAATTCGTTGGTGGAAAAAACTAGTGGAAAAAATAATGTGGGTGTTGTCTTATTTGAAACAGGGGCAAGTACGATATCATATCTCACACCAGTAAAAGAAAGAACATTAAATTCAATTTCATTGATTCGACAGGGTAACGGGGCAACAGCAATCGGCGATGGACTATCGTTAGGAGTAGACATGGTATCAGCCACATTAGATAAGAAAAGAACGATCGTTCTTCTAAGTGATGGAATACAAAATTCAGGATTAGTTTCGATAGAGCAAGCTACACAGTATGCAATTATCAACAACGTACAAGTCCATACAATAGGAATTGGGTCTGAAAAACCAGTTTACATTAGAGACGACATCTACGGTGAACCTCAA
>JABHXI010000112.1 GCA_018657375.1 Candidatus Nitrosopumilus sp.
GAATAATGTGGAAGAGCATAGAAACAAGTTGGCCACCAGTGAAATCAAAGAAAAAATCCTGAATGACGTAGTATTTCTAGGATTAAGATCAGTGATGGGAATAATTTTCATCATTCACGGATATAGCAAATTTGGCAATGATGGATTTGTTTCATGGATATCGTCAATGGGAATTCCAGGAGAATTAGCAATAATTATTGCATTAGCTGAAGTAATTCCAGGCATACTGCTAATCATAGGTGTTTTGAATAGAATTTCAGCATCAGTTATTTCAATAATTATGGTAGGAGCAATATTTCACGTAAAAGGTGCACAGAGTATCACAGGAGACAAAGGAATCGAATTTGATTTGATCTTACTTGCAGTTGCACTAGTGATCATTGTTGCAGGTCCAGGAAGAATATCATTATCACAGATAGTTAAAAAAATTCCAAGATGTCTTCACTGATTTTTTCCAAAATTGTCCATGATCAAACAGATACATTTCGTAGTTTTCTTTAACAAATCAATTCTTGCAAATTCGTTGGGGGAATGAATTCTTGAAAACATGTATGTGCTGCCTATCGATATGCACGGGGATTTTAAAATATCAACAAATGGATGCATTGGACCAGTTCCAGCGTTTGAAACATTCAGTATAGATTTTCCAAAAATTTTATTTGCAGCACGTTCTACCTGAGATACAAAAGGGTGTGAAGAATCAGTTCTAGCTGCAGCCTCACCATGAAAAATTTTAATTTTTACATCATCAAATCCATATAATTTTAGATGTTTTTTTAATCGAATAACTTGTTTCTTTGGATCCATTTTAGGGATTAATCTAAAATCAATTTTAACTAAAGCCTCACCAGGAAGGACAGTTTTAGCACCATTGCCAGTGTAACCAGAAATGAATCCTGCAATGTTGCATGTAGCGTCACCAACTAAAGATTTTTTTGCATCAAGGTTTTTTTTATTTCCCACAAAAGAACGGATTCCAAATTCTTTTTTGAATACGTTTTGATCAAAAGGTTCTCTCTCAATTAATTCTAAATCTTTTTTTGAAAATGGGACAACTTCTTTGTACCAATCTTTGATCAAAATATGTCCATCAGAATTTCTTAATGTCTGAACAGCGTCAATTAATCGCCATGCAGGATTTTTAATTAATACCGCTAAACTGGAATGAGCATCTCGAATAGATTCTTTCACAGTTAACTCAACAAACAGCAATCCCTTCATTCCAAGACCGATAATAGGCCTATTTTTAGCATCAACGTATCCAAATTCCCAAATTACACCATCGTTGGAAAATTTCTTTTTGTATTTTTTCAGGTATTGTTCTATATGGGCACTGCCAGTTTCTTCCTCTCCCTCAATTACAAATTTTATGTTGCACGGGACATCGCCAGTTGCTGCCAAACAAGCCTCAACGGCTTTAATTCTAGTGATTAATTCACCCTTATCGTCAGTAGAACCCCTCCCAAAAATTTTATTTCCTTTTCTTATTCCGCTAAAGGGAGGATCATCCCACAAATCAAAGGGTTCTGCAGGTTGAACGTCGTAGTGATTATAAAACATCAATGTTTTGTGAGGATTTTTTTTGGATTTTATCTCAGCAAATACAATTGGAGCGACACCTTTTTTCAATCGTAAGATTTGAGATTTAAGGCCAGAAGATTTCAATAATGCTTTAACTAATTTTGCACATTCTTCAATGCCTTCATTTTTTGCAGATACACTAGGTTGTCGAATTAGTTTCTGAAGATCAGAAATAAGATCATCCATATGGGAATCTACATGTTTTAATGCATTCATGTTAATCAAATAATTTTGTCAAAAGGTTTCATCGCGTTAGGAATCGCATCAATTAAATCCATGGAGGTCATGTGAAGACCCAATTTATCTTGTACATGTTTTCCAGCTAAACCACAGATGAAACTAGCTGCTGCTGCAGATTCCAAACTGTTTCTATTTGTAGACAGCAACCCAGCAACCAATCCAGACAGCACATCACCAGTGCCACCCACGGTCATGGCGGGAGTGTTTTTTTGACAAAGGTATGTTGTTTTGCCGTTTGAGACAATATCCGTCGGTCCTTTCAACAAAATTGTCACGCCGTTTTCAAGTGCATGTTTTTCAACCAATGTAATTCGCTCATTTTGTGAATCAGGCGGAACATCACCAAACAGTCTCTTAAATTCACCTGAATGAGGCGTAACTACAACATTCTTGTGGGCTAAAAGAGGCAACACCTCAGGGATTAACGCACTAGCATCTAAAGATAGTCTAACGTCTCTATCCAAAAGGGATTTCACCAGATAAAGTAGAGAGTTTTTTTCTTGTATTGCAAGACCCATTCCAATTGTTGCAGAATGTAAATTACGAGGCAACACCCCAACAAGTTTCTTTACAGCACCAAGGGTTAATTTCTGATCAACCAGAGGAATGACAATAAGATTAGGAGAAATTGCGCGAGTTGGAGTTACGTTGATTTTTGGAACAGATGTGTATACTAAATCAGCGCCACATCGTAGTGCAGCAAGTGAAGACAGCACTGGAGCTCCATGGTAAATGTAACTTCCCCCAATGACAATTACAATTCCGTTATCTCCTTTTCTAGAAGTAGATTTTCTTGCAGGTATAAAATTTTGAACAATTGATGATGAAAGTATTTGAGATTCCAACATACAATATTCTAGATATTAGATGAATAAATATTGTTTTCAAAATAAAGACAGAATTAATCTAATTTGTTGTACTTTTTTTAGTTGTTTTTGCTTTAGGTGCTGCCTTTGCTTTAGGTGCTGCCTTTGCTTTAGGTGCTGCCTTTGCTTTAGGTGCCGTATCTACACCAGTTGTTGTTTTTGCTTTTCTGCCAAAAAATGCTTTTCTTGCAAAACAAAGGTAAGTGGTA
>JABHXI010000113.1 GCA_018657375.1 Candidatus Nitrosopumilus sp.
GGATTTAATTACAAAATTCATTCCGTTTTGATTTGAGTTGTTTTCAAAAATGTTCAGTAATTCTTTTTGATAAATTATAAAATGAACAACACGTCCCTCAGTAAAAAAATCATCAACGTTTACAATGTCATCAGATAATTCAATTCCGTTTACAGACATTGAAAATCCGGATAAGAGAAGTGCGCCAAATTCTTTTGGAATAATTATTTCCTGATGCACAACGGATGTTTGTTCAATGTTTGAAAGAGTCCATTCAAATGGCATAGAGAAAGTAATTTGTTTTAGTTCAGGCTCATATTGAAAATTAGAAATCTCATCATAGTACGTAACCACCTGAATATTTTGTTGGCCAAAACTTGGATCAACAAAATTATGAGTGGTAGTTTGTGCAATAGATATTCCTGCATTAAAAACAAGGGGAATTTCTAGTTTCTCAGAATAGCCATTAGCCGTAATTATACTAATGTCCAATTTGTACAATCCTCCTTCGCTAAGTTTTGGTCCTTTAACGTCAATTAGTCTACTTTCAAGACCCAATAACGAACTGAAAAAATCTTCGCCGCTATCTTTTTCATCAACAATAATTGAATTAGTATCTTCTGAAATGAAATTAAAAACTAAAAATCCATTGTCAGCTTTGAATTCTTTTTCAAAAAGAAATTGCTCCCCACGTTCAGATTTTATTAAAAATGTGACATCACGCAAAGTGGTTTTAGAATCAAAATCAATTAGGGAAATAGAAATTTGCTGATCATCATTTTCCACATCATCTTTTGTTGAGGATGAAACTTCCACACTTACGAGTTTGCCATCCAGTTCTACTGGGGGAAATATTTCGCTTCCAACACCATGACCGTAAACGTCATTAAAATTAATTAGAAAGCCACAAGAAAATATTAAAAATAAAATTAGCAATAATTTTTTCAATCTATGTCCACTTGTTTGGATCTTTCTTTAGAACTTCTTTTCCATCAATTGTAATTGAATTATTTTCTTCAAATACAGTATGCCATTTACCATTATCAGGAAAAATTTTATTCATTTCTTTAAATTTTTCATTGGTGGGAGGTTTGTTCATTAGTGCTCCCCATTTCATGTTAGGTACTTTTGGCATTATGTCATTGATGTCTTTCATGTTTATCTCTCTCAAAATTTATTTAAAAATCTATTATTGGACCCTCAAAATCCCTTCTTTAATCAAGAATTGAATTCCTTGAACGAAAGCAGCGTCATCAATAGTTCCATCTGCCCACCAGCCTGCGTTGTTTTTGATCCAGGATGGGATTTCATCAGTAGAGCCAGTTCCTTGTGCAGTGGATGGAATTTTTAAGATGTTTTCTTTAACTAGGAATTGAATTCCTTGAACGAATGAGTTATCATCAATAGTTCCATCTGCCCACCAGCCTGCGTTGTTTTTGATCCAGGATGGGATTGTAGGTTTTTCTAAAATTGCAGATTTCTTAGGAATTTCAGATTGGGTGCCAGTACCGAGTTCAATTATAGTAGAGCCAATGCCAGAATAAGTCGAATCGTAATCCAATCCAGTCCCATAAACTAGAATATCAAAACGAACTGGGCCTTCAGAGGGAATATAGATATTTTGAATGTCAATTCCCTCAGTTGAAACTATTCCAGGATTAACCAAATCATCTCCATCGTATCGAGATATTTCGTTATCAAATTCATCCAGAGCTACGTAGGTATATCGTACATCTTTGATAAGATTTTGATTTTCATTAAAGAATGTGAACGTAAAAGGAACATCTTGGTTTGCACCATACTGTCCATCCCATGAAATATTTACAGTTGTAGGGGTTTTTTCATAATTCTGAGTATCTACAAGATAAAATTCAGTTGAGCTTCTTTCAGGTTCATCTAATGGAACCAATTTGAAATCCATTTGAGGATTATCAAAATTATTTGGACCTAACTTTTCATTAATTTTTACTAATTCGTTTTTAGAAATTAAAAAATGAACAATGTTTGTTTCCTCAGAAGAATAAGGATCATTTAGAATTGCTCTTTGATCAATTTCTATACCATTAACGTATCCTTTGAATTGTTTCCCTTCCCCATATGGCGCAAATGATTTTGGAACTCTAATTTCTTCATGGACAACTTGTACCAAATCAACATAATCAGGAGTCCAATCAAATGGCATGTCAAACGAAATTGAATTATCTGACGTATCAAATGCAAAATTTTCAACTTCATCATAGTATGTTTTTACAACAACTGGAATTTCTTCAGCATTTGCTGTTTTCAAAAAGAAATCTTGTTCTTGTGCAATACTAACAAAAGTGTCATAAGTTAATCTTTCAGCTAATACACTTCTTGGACTAGTGGCCGCTTCAATATCAACTGAAATTTTATAGAGTCCACCTTTAACAAATATTGGACCAGTCATCGAAGGTCTTCCACATATCTCTAAATTTTCATCATTACATTCTGCACCTTGAACAAACAGTGCACCAGGAGCGCTAGCATGCTCTGAACCTCCATAAACTGTACAGGTTTCAATAGGATCTGAATCACATCCTAATTTTGGTTTAATTTTAACATCTAATCGTCCATCATTGTCATAAAACAAACTTCTAGCTAAAAGCTCTCCACTTTGCCAAAGTTCAACTCGATATGTTACCTTGTCAAGATTTTTGTCAGTTAAGGTGTCAAAGAAACGTATTTGCATATTTGTGGGATCAAGATATCCAACAGTTATGTCAGACGGATCTAACTGTGTTCTCACAGTTACTTCCATATCTCCAAAAGTGATTGGTTCAGCTTGATCTCCACCAAGTCCGTGTCCAAATACATCCGGAATAATAGCTGGAATTGTAAAAATTCCAATTACAATAATGAGCAATCCAATTTGTTTAAACAATAGAAAAATTTGGCTAATTCCATATTTAAAGATGGTATAGAATTTCTATTCGTGGCAATTTTTTAAGATGAAATTTTAAGTATAATTTTTATTTGTTAGATAAAAATAGAGATTATGAAATTTTTGTTAGTTTTATTACTAATTCCACTTTTTATGATTCCGGCATTTGCTGAATCTCAAACAGTGTCAACGGATAAGGGAACATTGGATGTTAAACTGTCTTATGAAGAAATCAAAACTGGCGAATTAACCAGATTGCCAATTGAATTCATCAATCCTATGACACAAAAAACTCAGGTGCATGTAGATTATAAAATTACAATTACAGAATCTGAAAAAACTATTTTTCAAACTCCAAACTTAATTCATACATCTGAAGGAGTCATTAATGGATTCAAATTTGAATTTCCACAAGATGGCACATACAACATGGTAATAGATGTAGAAGGAATTCTATTTACACCAATTACACCAGAAATAGTTTCTTTTGATATTATAGTAGGTGAAGCATCTGCTCAACTAACAAATCCATTAAATGAAGAAGAGGGCGGCGGCTGTCTAATCGCAACAGCAGCATACGGCTCAGAAATGTCTCCACAGGTTCAGATGCTCAGGGAAATTCGTGACAACCAATTGCTACAAACAGAATCCGGCTCGGCATTCATGGGAGCATTCAACAATGTCTACTATTCGTTCTCACCTGCAATCGCTGACATGGAAAGAGAGAATCCGATGTTCAAGGAGGTCGTAAAACTTGGACTGACTCCGATGCTATCTAGTTTATCAATCATGGAGAATGCAAATTCTGAATCAGAGGTTCTCGGACTCGGACTCTCAGTAATCGCACTCAACCTTGGAATGTATCTTGGAGTTCCTGCATTTGGAATCATCAAAGTCATCCAACTTAGAAAAAACTAGAATAATTTCTTAAGAATTCTAGAGAAGTTTTTATGTATCCATTCAAGTAATTTGTGTAATGAAGACTAAAGCAATAAGCTCAATCTTTCTATTATTTACTATATCAATAGGCATCATTTCAATTACACCAGGTGCTTTTGCAGATCATCATGAAATTACAATTACTCCTGTACCAGGTTCAAGTTTGGATTCAGGTTGTGAAAAAACAGAAGAAGGATGTTACACTCCAAGCCCTGTAACAGTTTATGTTGGTAGTGTTATAATATTTTCAAATACAAATAATGTTTCACATACATTTTCCTCAGGAGTACCATCAGATGATATTATTGGTACTGAATTCAATACAGGTATACTAGCACCGGGAGATTCAGGTGAATGGATACCAGAAAATGCAGGTGAATTTTCTTATTTCGATATGATTCATCCTTGGATGCAAGGATTGATTATAGTTCAAGAATCTAAAGGACAA
>JABHXI010000114.1 GCA_018657375.1 Candidatus Nitrosopumilus sp.
ATTATATCAGATATTAATCTTAAGCGTCATAGAATTAATTTAATATCAACTAACATAAACTAAAACTAATTGAAAGATAATTTTGATTTAATTATAATTGGTGGTGGTATTTTAGGTACTTCACTTTCATATTTTTTATCATTTCTAAATAAATCAAAAAAAATTGCAGTTATTGAACAAGAACATAATGTTGCACAACATACGAGTGGTAGGAATACTGGAAAAGTTCATGCACCATATCTATACAATCCTGAAAAGAAAAAACTATTTGCAAATGCAGCATTACATGGTTATGAAATGTGGAAAGAATATGCTAAATTACAAAATTTGCCATTCAAACAAGATGGAGTTATAGAAGTTGCAATAGATGAAAAAGGAATCAAAGTTCTTGAGAAATATCTAAAATGGGGAAAACAAAATGGATTAGAAGAAAAAGATATCGAATTAATGAATAAAGAAGAATTAAAAAAAATTGAACCAGAAATAAAATGTGAGGCAGCTCTTTATGCTCATAGAGACGGTTCAACAGACTATTCAATACTAACAAATTCAATTATGAAAGACAGTAAGAGAAATGGAATTAATTTTATTTTTAATAAAAAAATTACTCAAATAAAAAAAAATAAAAATAAATGGGAAATTACAATTAATAAAAATAATAAAATATTTACAAATTTTTTAATTAATGCATCTGGGGGTCAAGCCATAGACATTGCACATAACATGGATGTTGCAAAAAATTTTACAGACGTACATTTTAGAGCCGAATATTGGAAAACTCCAAAAAAATATCATACTTTAACTAAAACTAGTGTATACTCAGTTCCAGAATTTCCAGACTATCCATTTTTAGATCCTCACTGGATAGTAAGAGTTGATGGAAGTTGTGAAATTGGGCCAAATGCAGTTCCAGTATTTAGTCCATATGGATATGATACTACAGAAAATATCAAAGAATTCCTACCAAAAATTCTTGAAATGTTAGGTTCTGGTGCAAGGAAAACAATATTCGATAAACAGTTTCAAGAACTTGCGTTTAGTGAAATACAATCATCAATGTCAAAATCGGTAATGATTAAAAGAGTAAAAAAATTCCTACCAAAAATTAATCCAAAAGAAATTACAGTAAAAGGAACTGCAGGAATTAGATCATCAGTAATTGATGAAAATGGAAAATTTGTTCCAGACGTAATTTTACTTGAGAAAAATTCATCATTTCATATTTTAAATTATAATTCACCAGGAGCTACAGGAGCATTGCCATTTTCAGCTCATGTGATAAATCAATTACACAAAAAAGGACTATTTGAAAATGAAGATATGGAAGCAAAGTGTGGACCTTGGAAATTTAATGAAATTATTGAAAAATTAGAAAAATAAATGGCGCCGAGAGAGAGATTTGAACTCTCGTTCCCTTGCGAGAACGCGCTTTATGGTTAAACAATTTCCAGGCGCGCGCCCTACCAGGCTAGGCGACCTCGGCAGAAGTCTTGCGACAATTCTATTTCATAAAATGTGATTATAAATTGTATCATTCGTAGATAGAAAACTACTTCCAAATGCTCACAGTAGTTGATTTTTCAACAGTATTTCCATCTGAATCAGTTCCATGTACAGATATTTTGTAAACACCGTCAGATACAAGTTGACCATTATTTTTAATTTGATCCCATGAAAGAACAACTTCACCCATAGGAGCAAGAGTAAAAGATACAGGAGGATAGACAGGGGAATAAATTACAATCCCAAACAAACCAGTAATTTTCAAATCACATGAAGAATTCAAAAATGTCAATGTGTTAGTTCCAGAATTTATGATTTTAACTTCTATCAACTCGTCTTGTTTAAAATCAAATTTTTCAGTGACTATAGAAATAGAAGAACCGTCAACAAAAACTAATTGGCTGTTAGTCTTATAATCAATTGTGTAAATACCAATTCCAAATCCAGCAATTATACCAACAACAATAAAAATAATGAGACTTTTTGCTAACAATTCTTAGAAAATAAATTTAGGATGTTTTAATCCTTTGGAGGAATTACTTTTGTTCTCCATTTTTTTGGATAAGTGTTTGGAGCCATGATTATTCTCTTTGTAACAAATGCATATCCCTTAACGGCATCACGAATTTCTTCTTCGCTCATGGTTGCTTCAGCTAATGCAACAGCTTCACCTTTTTGCGTATAAATTGCAACAATGTCGCCTACTTTCAAATTAGACGATATTTTTAAAACTCCAGGTATTGCAAGTTGAGCACCATGACACATTGCATCTACTGCAGAGTCACGAATTACTACAGATTTTAATTCACTTAGTGCACGTTCAACAGGCATTATCATTTGCATTAATTTAGTATCGTCTTTTTTTTCTTCCCAGATAGCAAATGCATCAGCTAGTTCATGCAGAGTCACCAAACCATCTTTTTCATGAAATTGATCAACTCTACTTCTTCTAAGCTCAATCATAGTTCCACCAGGTCCTAAAACTTCACCAATATCATAGTATAATTTTCGAATGTATGTTCCAGCTTCACATAAAATTCTAGTTAAGAGTAGTCTTTCTTTTTGTTCAATAATTTCAAATTCATAGATGGTCCTAGTTCTTGTTTGTCTAACAACTGCAGAGCGTTGTGGAGGTTTTTGAAAAATTTCACCAGTAAACATTTCAACAATACTAGCAAGTTTTTCTTTAGACGGTAATGAATGGATTCTACCTAATGCATGGTATTCTTTTGGACCTAAAAGCAAAACACCTAAAGCTTTAGTTGCCTCACCTAACCCTAACGGTAAGACTCCTGAAACTTGAGGATCCAAAGTTCCACTATGTCCAATCTTTTCAAGTTTCAAAATACGTTTTGTCCAGGCTACAGTTTCGTGACTGGTAGGTCCAGGAGGTTTATCTAAAAGAATAATTCCATTGTCCAGGAGTTGTTCAATAGTTCGTTTATCATAGTATACACCATAAGCATCATCAGTAATATCCTGATCAATTTCAATTAAATTTTCAAGTTGTTTTAGAGTCATATCAGTTTTCTCACAGTTTCAGCAGTGACATCAATTACTTGATTTGCATTAAGATTATCAGTGTTGATAATCACATCAAATACATCCTTATCTTCACCAAAACTGAACCCATAGAGTTTTTTGTATAATGCCTTATTTTTATCAAATCTAGTTTTTGTAATTTGATATGCATTTTCAGAACTCATGTTATCTCTGGATTGCATTCTCTGTGTACTACTCTCATGAGAAGCATCCAACCATATCTTTACGCCAGTATCAATTAACCATGGTAGCGTATAACTTGTAATTACCATTCCACCTTGATTAAAAAGACCTGTTAATTTTTTATCTAAATTTTTGTCAAATTCAGAATTTTGTTCACGTTGATTTAAAAATTTCATCCCTTCTTCAGTATCCCACCAATCATCACCATCTGAGTTGAATCCATGTTCCTTAGCCATTTCTTTTAAAACATCTCCGCCACTAAGATATTGTAAATTAAATTCTTTAGCTAGTCCTTTAGCAACAGTTGTTTTCCCAACTGCAGGAGGGCCAGATATAACAATAGATGATGTCAACCTAGATCCATTGAAGTTTTAGTAAGTCTCATGATAATTCCACTAAATGCGATAGAAGAAAGGAAATACCAAGCCCAAAGCATCAAATGATTTTCCTTACCAAAACACACGTTTGTTGCATCCAAAGCTTGTTCTGCAGTACAAGTTAGTTGGAACATATCTCCTGGAATTACGTTAAGTGGGATTGGAGAAATAGCTACGGTGTAAGTAAAGAGAGCAGGTAGCACAAGATAAAAGATTAGAATTAAAGGTACAAAGGTAATCATCATCGGTCGCATGTTCATCTGCATCATTTCCATAGACATTTTGTTCATGTACGAAGATTTTTTGTTTAGTTCTGCAGATTTTGCAGTATCTTTAGATCTCATTGCAGTCATTCTTTCTTTTTGCCATGCTTTAGTTTCCTTCATAATTCTTTTTAGTTTTGTTTGATCAACCATTTTTTTTCTAACTGCAGAATTGAAAATGTTTAGTAAAATACCAAATCCAGTTACAGCAAACATAGTAACAATCAGGCCCTTGACCATAGGATCGTCACTACCAAGTGCTTGTCTACCTTCACCGCCTAGAAAGTCAGGTAGTTGCAGAAATGCAGAGTCAATAAAGAGCAGAATAAAGTTAAAATCCATTTTACAATCCTATTGCCTTGATAATCTTATCAGCTGTTTCATCAATTTTCCCCTCACCGTTAAGAACGAGTCTTACAGGAGAGCCTGTAATCACAGCGCATGCAGACATCATACCAGATTGAACATCTAGCTCCTTCTTAATGTTAGCGAGTGTTATTTTATCCCTGTTTCGAGTGTCATCCTTCATTCTTCTATTGTAAATTTCTTCAGGTTTTGCAGATACTGAAACAAAATTGGTAGGTTTAATAATTTTTAAAACATGTTCAGGTAATCCAGGATAGTATCCTTCAGGCGAATTGACAAATGCATGAGTGTCAATAATTACGACTTCTTCTTCATGATTACTAATTTGCTCTGCAGCGAGTTTTTGAAGACGTTGTTGTTCAAATACAGACAATTTTCTCAATTGATCCCGGTCAGTCAGCCCATTTTCTTTAGCAACATCAAACATTAAACTTCCATAATTAATTACAACTACATTTTTTTTATTATCTTTTAATATTTCAACCATTGTTGTTAACAAGGTAGTTTTCCCAACACCAGGGATTCCAACTAAAATAATTTTTTTATTTTCTACCAAGTATAGCACCTAACCGTGGCATAACAACTTCTACTTGTTCTCTAACTAACTGCGTGTAATAGTTAATGAGAATGTCTACCATAAGTAAAATTCCAATTCCAGATCCAAATACACCAAGTACATCAGACACACCTGCCAAGAGACCCAAAATGGCAGAACCGATAATGGTTACAGATGGAATGTATTTGTTTAGTAATGCTTCAACAGGTGCATTTGATCTTCTAAATCCAGGAATTTGCACATCAGCATCAAGTAAATTTTGAGCTGCAGTCTTTGGAGATAAACCACCAAGTTCAACCCACAGTCTACCAAATACAATTACAATTCCAATCATAAATAGAACATATCCCACTGCACGCATCGGATCCAAAGCTGCGACATCCAAACCTCGTGGAGGTGTAACATAGTAAATCAATCCACCAATAGGTGTAGAAGGACTGGTTGGATCAAATTGGGCTATAAAATTTACAAAGAAGTTATTATTACGAGGGTTAAAGTTTGACCAAATCATTTGGAACACGAATACAGCGTTTGCAGTCAATGCAGAAGCTAAAATTACTGGAATGTTAGAAACATACATCAATTTAATAGGATAGACGGCGGCAAAGCCTCTGTATTTTGTAGAAACAATTGGGATTTCAATTTTAATGCCTTGTGTAAATACAAGTATCAAAAGTATTCCAGCAGTAAGGAAAAGTCCAAAAATACTAGGCAGTTGATTTGAACGGAACAGGACATTTCCAAGATCACCAGCAAAGGCGGACTCTATGGTATATGGAATAATACCAATCATTCCACCGTCACCAGCAGGTAACGGACTGAACATGCTCCAAAGAATTTGTTGTGCCACACCGGCCATAATGAACAGACTAATTCCACTTCCAAGTCCCCAGCCCTTTTGGATTAATTCATCCATGAACATAATTATGATAGACGCCGCCATCAGCTGCCCTATAATCACATACAGGACAAATGGTTCAGTTGCACCACCATACACAGCTCCAGCGTATACAATGGATTCAGCTACAATTACAACATAGGTTACTAACTTAGTAGCTGTTTGAAAAATTCCTCTCTCTTCAGGTTTCTTAAAATCAAATTTTAAAATATCAGAACCTCTCAACAGTTGCATCAAGAGTCCAGCTGTTACGATAGGACCAATTCCTAATTCAATCAAGGTACCTTGTTGTGATGCAAAAATAACCCTAGCAAATGCTAGAAAATCAAATTCAGGAGCTGTGGCACCATATAACGGAGTTTGTCCCATTACCATGTAGATAAGCAATGCAACACCGCACCAAAGTAATTTAGTTTGAAGTGAAATTTTCTTTTTAGGTTTTGGAACTTGGGGTAAGTAAGGTTCTGCTTTAAAAACTACTTTTCGAATAATTGAAGTAATAGAACCCTCGGCCATTTTCAGTTATCTAAGCCTCGACAGTTTTCTCTTTAGATGGGGATTGAAGAATTTCGCCACCAGCAGTTTTTACTTTTTCTTCAGCTAATGCAGTAAACTGTTTAATTTTTACAGAATAAGAATTAGTTATTTTTCCACCTCCAAGTAGTTTATCATATCCTGCACTTTCAAGGTCAATTATTTTTTTACCATTTTCTTCTTTACCGAATTGAACAAATAGATCATCTAGATCTCTAATGCCGGTCCATTTTCTGATAATATTTGGATGAGGGACTGCAGGAGGCTCGTGACCATAGTAATTTGGATCTTCTTTTATCATGGTACTTCTGTGATGTTTCTTCATACCAGTAGCTCCAAGACCACCTTTGTGACCACTTGCACGGTGTTGACCAACTTGGCCCCAACCCATGTGTCTGCCACCTCTAAGTCTTCTAGTCTTTCGTAATCTAGTTGCCATGTTAAATCATTCTCCTAACTATAGTATCAAGTTCTTTGTTAGCCCCAAGAATACCCTTTTGACCATATAATTTCTTGGTACTTTTTTTGAATCCGTGTACTGGAGGTGCTAAAGCAAACCAA
Organism: Candidatus Nitrosopumilus sp.; assembly: GCA_018657375.1. Taxonomy (GTDB): domain Archaea; phylum Thermoproteota; class Nitrososphaeria; order Nitrososphaerales; family Nitrosopumilaceae; genus Nitrosopumilus. The sequence continues at coordinate 6,784 of JABHXI010000114.1, forward strand.
GGTTTTAGTGGAGATAATTTTGACAATGTGGCCTTTCCATCAGATAATGCAGTTCCAAGTTCTGATGCATTTGCAAATCCAAGTTCTTTCAGATCAGCATCAGTAACTTTTTGATAGCTACCTTTTCGTGCTTTCTTTTCAATTAATTCTTGTGCCAATGATGCATCAATTTCAGTCCAAGAAACATAGTGTTGTACCTTACGTAACATTCCCAAAGTATTATCTTTGATAGGCAGAATTGTTGCACGATATTTTTTATCTAATTTTAATAAAGTCATTGTAGTTGTGGCCCAATATGGACAGTCTGCTTGACCCTTAATTCTAACAACAAGATATGCTTTTGACATAGTTATCATCCCTGACTGAATGTCTGTCTAAGACAATCCAGTACTGCTTTTGAAGTAGAACCCATTGTAGGAGTAGAGCCTTTTGCTGTAGTCCATGCATCTTTAAGTCCTGCTAATTCTAATAATCGTTTAATTTTTCCACCTGCAACTAAACCCAAACCACGTGGTGCAGGAATAATCTCGATAGTTACACTTCCACCTTTTCCTTTAACTTTGAATGGAACAGAATGTTTTTGATCACATTTACATTCCCAACTGCCACATCCCATTTTGATAGGATTAATGTTTAAGAAAGCTTGATTGGTTGCTTTCTCAATAGCAATACGCATTTGTTTGGATTTACCTTGGCCAATTCCAAGATAACCATTTTCATTTCCAGCTGCAACAATTGCTTTGAATCTAGTAGATTGACCGTTAGTAGTCATTCTTTGAATAATACCAACATCCACAACTTCACTTTTTAAATCAGGTAATAGTTTTTTAATAATTCCAGCTTCTTGAATCCTTGCCCCAGATTCTAATATTTCCTCAATTGACGTAATTTCTCCAGAATCAACTTTTTTTCCTAGAATAGTTTTTGGTACCCAAACTTCTACTTCAGGCTCTCTTCGAGGTCTCTTAGGACGAGTATCAGCTCCAGGTGGACCACGTCCATAAACTGGTGGACCTCTTCCCCTTCCACCTTGTCCAGGTTTAGATTGTGCTGTTTGACTCATATCTATTTCATATCCCCATCAATTGTAGATTTCATTTTAGAAACTTCATTTTTAACAGTAAGATGTTCGCCATTTATTCTTTCATTAGGAGGAAATGTTTCAGAATCTGCAGGAACTTGAAGGCCAGAATCAACTAGTCCTTTTAAAGCTGCAGCCACTCTTTGAGTATAGCGTTTAGTACCAGTATACAAAATTGCATCTTTTGCACCTTGACTAAGTGCTTTTTTTCCTGCTAGATATCCAGTAAGATATGCTGCAGGGATTCTTTTCCTGGATCCTTTCCATCCTTTTTCTAGTAAATATCTAGAATGTGCAGATGCAATTACTTTATCTCCAGTCATTCCAGGTTTAAGGACTTGAACTTGTGTATTTTCATTAGTAATATTTACAGTAATAAAATCGCGTTTTCCCATTAACATGGTTCCACGTTTTCTATAATTGGTCTTTTCCTCCCTAAGTCGTCTCAATATTTTTGAATAAGCCAATAGGATCCAACTTTGAAACTGCTATTATATACGTTAAGCGTGGAGTAATGCACAAAGTAGTGCTTTCTGAGTATGGAGTCTATTTTCAGCTTCGTCCCAAACCAGAGATTGAGGACCATCAATTACAGATGATGTAACTTCTTGTTCTCGTTTTGCAGGAAGACAGTGTAAAAAGATCGCGTTTTCATCAGCAATGCCCATAATTCTATCATTAACTTGGTATTTTGGAAGGAATTTTTTCATTCTTTTAGGATCAACGTTATGAATTGAAGAATAGGTGTCAGTTACAACAACGTCAGCATTTTTAGCTGCTTTTAGGGGATCAGTGGTCAATTCAATACCAGTTAAATTTTGAGAAACTTTTACAACAGATTTGTCAGGTTGGAATTCCTTTGGGGTTGCAATAGACATTTGAGCACCAGATAAGGCTGCACCATAAATCATGGAATTACAGACATTGTTTCCATCTCCAATCCAAGCAATTTTTAATCCTTTGAGAGATTTTTTCTGTTCTTTAATCGTCATAAAATCTGCTAAAATCTGGCAAGGATGAAAAGAATCAGATAGTCCGTTAATTACAGGAACAGTTGCATGTTCAGATAATTCATCAAGTAAAGCATGATCATAAACACGAGCCATTATACAATCAGTATACCGTGAAAGGGTTTTTGCAGTATCCTCAACGGATTCACCACGAGATAATTGTGTATCATTAGATGACAAGTTAATTGCATGTCCGCCTAATTGATACATCCCCGTTTCAAAACTTACACGTGTTCGAGTTGAAGGTTTTTGAAAAATCATAGTTAATGTTTTATTTTTTAAGAGAGGTTTGTTTCCATTTTTTTTTAATTCTTTTTTTAATTTAATGGAATGATCAATTAATCCTAAAAATTCTTTTTCGGTTAATTCCGCTAATGTAAGTAAATCTTTTGTTTTAATTTTCATTTTTTAAACCGTCCGAAGAATCCTCGTTTCTTTTTAGGTTCATCTTCTTTATCTTGTTTATGCATCTCTTCTTTTTCATCAGATGTAATTACGGTGGACTCTGCAGGATCAGGTTTACCATTTTTTATCCAATCACGGATTTTTTTACCAGTTTCAATTGCTTCAGCATCAGTTTCTGGTGGAGGGATGTCAAATAAATCAGAATAAGTGGTAATTTCATTATTTGTAATTCCCTCAAACGGATCATCTGGTGTCGGCTCTGGTGTCGGCTCTGGTGTCGGCTCTGGTGTCGGCTCTGGTGTCGGCTCTGGTGTCGGCTCTGGTGTCGGCTCTGGTTTTAATTTAGAGATATCCGTTTGTTCAATTTTAACATCATTTAATGAACCAAATACAGTTTCTAAAAAGATATTTTTATCAAAAGATTTTAAATCAGAATATTCTTGTCCAGTTCCCAAATAAAGAACAGGTGTGGAAGTAACAGCTACAATAGATAACGCAGCACCGCCTTTTGCATCAGCGTCACTTTTAGTCAAAATAGAACCATTGAACTTCACATGATTATAAAATTCACGTGCCTGATTTACAGTGTCATTACCAGCTAAAGAATCACCAACAAAAATAGTCATATCTGGATTTACAACTTTAGTAATTTTTGCTATTTGTTCCATCAGATTTTTACTTGTTTGCATTCTGCCTGCAGTGTCAATTAGCACACAATCTGTTTTATGGGATTTTGCATATAGTACTGCATCCCTAGCAACAGCTGCAGGATCAGATTCATAATTTTGTGCAACAAGTTTTAGATTTAGACGATTAGTATGTTCTCGCAATTGCTCTATTGCACCAGCTCTAAAAGTATCAGCAGCAGCAATTACAACAGAATATTTTTTTTCTTGAAGTAAAGATGCAAGTTTTGCTAAAGAAGTAGTTTTTCCAGTGCCATTAATTCCAACAAAAACAATCAAAAAAGGTTGGTTTTGTTTATTTTTTTCATCAATTTTTTCAAAAATATCAATCTTGCCAGCACTATCAAATAAACTAGAAATATTAGAAATTAAATTATCCTTAACAAATTTTTCAATTTCATTTTTATCAATTTTAGAACCAATTAATTTTTCTTTTAAATTGGAATTAATGGAATCAATTACCTCCCCAGCTACGTCAGATTCTAAAAGAGAAACTTCAAGTTCAAAAAGAATACTTTCAATATCTTTTTCATTGAGTTCTTTCTCTCCAAGACTTTTTGCTACATTGGAAAACGCCTTACGAAGACTATCAAACATAATTTATCCTAAATTTGGTTGTTGCGGAGGTTGTGATTGTTGCATGAATTGATTCATCTGTGCTTTTCCTTGTTCCAATCTATTTGCAGCATCTTGTTTTTTAGCAGCAGTATCCTGTAAAGCAATTTCAATTTCTTTGATTCTAGCTTCAAAATAATTAATTGCTGCAGGAAAATCTTTTTCGACTGCAACACCAGCGCCAATATTTACAACAATTTTATTATTTGATGAAATTTTTGTAGGAATGTAAGCGCCCATTCCAAGAGGAATTAAGGTGTCAGAATCAGACTGAGCTCCAAGGGATTTAATGGATTCAATAGCAGCAATGGCCTCTCTAAGAATACTCATGAAGGTTCCTTCTCTTTGAGCTAGATCTGAAAAATACGTTTCAAGCATTTGCATCTGTTGCATCAATTGTTCAGCCTGTTGTTCACTCATTTACAACAGATCATGCCCAGATGGTTATAAATTGATTCATGACCTAAATTTAGAAAATAAAAAATAAATAAAAAATAAAGATTTAACTTTATTTTGCTTTAGAGAATCTATCTTGTACTTCATCCCAGTTTACTACATTCCACCATGCTGCAATGTAGACGGGTCTTTTGTTTTGATAGTTTAGATAGTATGCATGTTCCCAAACATCGCAACCCAATAATGGTACTAATCCTTCAGTTCTTGGACTAGTTTGATTTGGCATTGATTTGTATTCAACTTTAGATGTTGAAGGATTGTATACTAACCATCCCCAACCACTACCTTGAATTACTGCAGTAGTAGATGTGAATTTCTCTTTAAAGTCAGCAAAGCTTCCAAAAGAATC
>JABHXI010000018.1 GCA_018657375.1 Candidatus Nitrosopumilus sp.
ACTTTAGCAAAACATCCCAAACGATATTCTATTTTTCCACAATGTTATTTAGTATCAAAAAATAGTGATTCTCATGACAGAATTTGTTCATAAACCCTATGACAAAATCTATGTTCGTGACATGATCAAGCTTAGTCTTGATGATCTTATTGGCATGATGTCCTCACTAGAGGCTGCAAATGCCTATTGGGTTGACGGTGTTTTGTTTGCAAGTTTTGCAATGACTGAATCTGAAGAATTAGCTAAAAAAGAAATGAATAACGAGATGTTTTTAGACAAAGTAGTATTTGCCATATGTGAAAATTATTCAAAAACTGTAAAATCTTCTACTAATCTTGAAATAGGTGTTTTAAACATGCAAAAAAGTAGTTTGTATGCTGATTTAATTAAATGGCTAAAGACACAATCTATTTGGACCGAGTAAGGCTGCCTATAGTTTCACCTGATTACTTTTGGTATAATCTTTTTATCATATTCAAATTCATTTAATGCATGGCTCTGAAATCTGAATCCTCGTTCAAAGAATATTTAAAAAAATTACCTGATCATACTATCATTGAATATTATTCTGATGTAGAATATTCTCCATTTCCAATAATCCTGATTCAAGAATATGCCCAAAGATTTCAGCAAAAAAGTAAAAATGAAATTATTAAAGACTTAAAATATCATACCCAATTAGCTCGTAAAAAAACACAGGAGATTAACAAATTGGCAAAAAAACGTGCATCTGTGGATGAATTGACAAAACATAAGACTCAAAAAATTATTCAGCAAGCTAAGAGAAAAGGGTACAGCATAGGTGAGAAAATTAGTGTTAAACATCATAATTTAAGTTCGACATTGAAAAAGACTGCAAAATCTAAAATTCGGAAAACCGTCAACGCTGGAAAAAAATTACAGGTATCTAAAAAAGAAAATTTAGAAATATTAGAAAAGTTAGCTAAATTAAAAGAATCTGGAATAATCACTGCAAAAGAATTTCAAGAAAAGAAAAAGAAGATTCTTTCAGATATTTAGTTTCTGATAGTTTTATTCATTTAATAATTTTTTAAACTTGTCTAGTTCTGATTTAGTTTTTACAAATTGATCTGTTAGAATTTTAAAAGAAATAATTTGATTCATTTTATCATCTATCAGAAAAATTTTCTCATTAAAAATCACCGTGTCGATAAATTCATCAGTTGGATATGACGTATATTCAAAAATCTGTTCACTGACTTGTATTCTTAATTTAAATCCCATCAGTAAACCTATTTCTTCGTGTTTATTTAGAAACCCGGTTATACTTGCCTTTACACTTGATTTATTTTCTAACGAATCGTATTTTGATTTATTTTCAAACGTTTCTTCTACAACACAAGCTACGGGATTGCTTTTGATGTGTAAAATTAATGACTTGTGTGTTTGAATGTATTTTTCAACATCCTGAATTTTATCCAAAGGCATGTCATAATTATCAAAAATTTCATTAATTAGTTTTTGATATTTTGCTCTTGAATCAACTTTTTAATAAAAAAAGCCAGCCTCCATCGTTATGGAGACTCTGTAATTGCATTAACTAGTTTACGTGAGCTTTGGGCTCTTCCAGCTAACACCGTAAGATGTCTCTGACTCGATGATTCTAATGCAATTATCTTTTTCTTAAAAATTACATCTAAAAAAAAATTACATGTTGGTTTAATTTTTTTACTATCTGTGGATCGCATTCACTTTATTTCACGTATGGCTATTTTTCTTACGCAATAATTCTATATTTTCCATAAATTATGTACATATTTAATAAAATCAAACCAATCGCTGAACCTATGAACCAATCTCTAATTGTTGATAGCTCTGTTTCGTATTCTATGTTGGAACTTAATTCAAGCACTATTTCATTCAGTGTCTGCTCATCCAATGATTTAAAATAACTGCCTCCGGTACTATTTGAGATATTTTTTAGTGCATCTTCGTCCAACTCTGCATGTTGAGGTTCACCGTAGATGTCGTCTCTAATGTAAACTGGTTTTTCAGACCCAATTCCTATTGTATGGACTTGTACGTTGTTGATAATTGCATACTGTGTAGCTTGCTCTATCGAAACTAATCCTGAATTTTGTATTCCATC
>JABHXI010000019.1 GCA_018657375.1 Candidatus Nitrosopumilus sp.
CATTGGACGTTTGTGAGAAATTAAGTGTTTTAAGAAGCAGTTTTTTGTTTTGAAATCCACACATTGCACCTAGGAAACGAAGTTTTTGTTCCATTGTTTTTGCATTTGTATACAATTTCTTTAACTCATCGAATGTTTTTGTATTTCCATTCCAAGCTGCAATTGAGCAGATTGTTTCAGTTAAATCAGGAGATAGAGAACCGGGTTGTTTTAAGAATTTTTCATATTTTGCCAAAGCCACGTCGGTGACATCATCGTCATTCATTCTTCCCAAAACGGCGATGGTAAACGTCCGCAGCAGTGCATCAGTGTGTTTATCAGATTTGCTAGGCTCCCATCCTAATTTTGACAATATTTTTCTGAAATAATTAATAGCATAACTTCTAATTTCTTCTGCAAACGGTTCGTCAAACGCACGAAAATACAATGACGCCAAATTATGGGCAACGTTTACTGATGCCAGATAACTATCCTCGTCAAAATACGCATCAGAAAAGTCAAGATAGTTGCGAACCTTCTCATCTCCAGAAACACAGAGAGAAAACAGATCATTTTGTATTGCCCATCTATCAATTGGAGGAATGCGTTTTGAATCAACTAACATTTTAAGATCAAGCAGTATTCCTTCATCGTATTTCACGCGATAGAATCCCTTTCTACCATAGTTTGCAACGAATCCAATAGTGTTTTTAGGTAGCTTTACTGACATCGATTTTTTAGCGAATAGTTTTTTTGTAGTTTCTTTTTCCAATCCCAACGATAGTGGGATAGACCACAAACCTTTGCTGAATTTTTTATCGTGTTCTAGCAAATATCGTTTTTGCGTAAGTTTCAGATTATCGCCGTCCTGATTAATTTCAACCAAAGGGAAACCAGGTTGCTTTAGCCAGGTGTTAATCATGGAAGTTACAGGCATGTTTGATGCATTCCCAATGGCATCCCACAAATCCTGACCCTTGGCATTTTTGTATTTAAAATCAGAAAGATATTTTTTTAACCCCTTTTGAAAATTTGGTTCGCCTACATAGTTTTCCAGCATGCGTAGCACACATCCACCTTTATCATATGATATTGCATCAAAAATTTCTCGGATTTCAGCGGGAGAATTCACTTTGACATCTATCGGATGTGTTGTCTTCAACGAATCAAGGCTCATTGCAACATTCATGGCATCTTCAACAAATTGATTCCACAAATCCCATTCAGGGTAAAACTTGTCAACGAATTTTGTCGCCATAAAAGTTGCAAAACTTTCATTGAGCCACAAGTCATTCCACCATTTCATGGTAACAAGATTTCCAAACCACATGTGTGCAATCTCATGGGAAATTACTTCAGCAATGAATTGCTTAGTTCTAGTGGAAGATGTTTTTGGATCATAAAGTAAAATGGTTTCCCTAAATGTAATGGCACCCCAATTTTCCATGGCGCCAGCAGCAAAATCAGGAATAGCAATCAAATCAAGTTTAGGCAAAGGGAATTTGATTCCAAAATATTTTTCGTAAGAAGTAAGGAGTTTTTTTCCCAAGTCCAAAGAGAACTTGCCTTTAGAAATATTTCCTTTTGTAGTAACAACCCTAATCTGAATTTTACCAGCTTTTCCAGTCAGATATTCAAACTCTCCGACTCCAAGATAAATCAAATATGTTGAAACCAATGGTGTTTTTTGAAAAGCATAGATAATTTTACTTCCAGTCTTTTTCTTAGAGTGTACAGGCATGTTTGAAATTGCGGTAAATTTCTTGTCAGCTATAATTGAAATTTCAAAAGTGGCCTTGGCTTCAGGCTCATCCCAGCATGGGAATGCACGTCTAGCATCAGCTGCTTCAAATTGCGTGGTGGCAAGATATTTTGTCTTACCATTTTGTTCGTACTTGCTTCGATAGAATCCAAGTAAACGATCATTGAGTATTCCTTCAAACTCTAATTCAACAACACATGATCCAACAACTTTTTCTTCAAGTTTAATTTGCAATTCCTCTTTTTTTTCATTTAATTTAGGATGTGATTTAATTATTTTTTTGCCAGATTTTACAACACATGATTTTATTTTTAATTCAGCGCAATGCATGGTGATGACATTTACAGATTTTTTGCAATTAACTGAAATAGACTCTGACCCGTCAAAAGTGAATTTTTTTAAATCAGGCTCAAAGGTTAATTTGTAATTAGTAGGGAATGTATCCACAATTGGGCTATATTTTTAGGCTTTATGTAGATATAGTTAGAGTTTGTCAATAGAAAACAAGCAATTTAGTCATGTGACAGAGTTAGTAGATTCTAAGAATATTGTATCGAGAAAATCAATAGAAAATATTTACTATAATACAATAAAGACTTCAAATTTAATTTAGAATGTACATCGATCAATCAGGTAAGACTTGATCTAGAATTTCTTTTTAATTCCAATAATTACAATAG
>JABHXI010000002.1 GCA_018657375.1 Candidatus Nitrosopumilus sp.
AAAACTATTGGGAAAGAGAAATGCCCTATAATTGACACGTGGTGGCAAACAGAAACTGGAGGCATGATGATTTCCCCACTGCCTGGAATGGAGACAATTCCTCTAAAACCTGGTTCTGCAACCCTTCCTATTCCCGGCGTGGATGTTTCTGTACTCGATGAATTTGGTTCAGAGGCTCCTACAAACACTAAGGGCTATCTGGTTATTCGAAACCCATGGCCTGGCATGCTTCTAACCCTGTGGGGCGATGATGAAAAATACAAAAATGTCTATTGGTCCAAATACCCTGATTGCTACTATCCTGGTGATTATGCTCTGAAAGATGGTGACGGGTACCTGTGGTTACTTGGACGTGCAGACGATATTTTAAAAATAGCCGGACACAGAATCGGAACTGCTGAACTTGAAAGTTGTGTTGTATCTGATTGCGCCGTAGCCGAATCTGCCGTATGTGGAATTCCTGATGAAATTAAAGGCGAGGCAATTGTTGTGTTTGCTGTTTTAAAGGATGGAGTTACAACCGATAAAAATATTTTAGAAAAAAATCTTTTTAATAAAATTCGAACTGATGTTGGGCCCATTGCCACTCCAAAACAAATCTATTTTGTTTCAAAACTGCCAAAGACTCGTAGCGGAAAAATTATGCGAAGATTGTTGAAATCCATCGCAAGCGGTGAAAAAATTGGGGATGTTAGTACATTGGATGATCCATCTGCCGTGGTTGAAATTCAAAAAACTGTGATAGAAAATTAGTATTTTATTTCAATTTTTTTAAATCTATTTCAGAAAGCATTTGAAACATTTCTTTTAATCCGTCGTATTCTGATTTTGAATTTTTATCCATTTGATCATATTCTTTTTCTTTTATTTTGTCTAATCTTTGATTTGTTTCTATGAAGAATGTTTCATATTTTTTTATGTTCTCCTCTTCCATTTGCGTCAGATCAAAAATCACTGTGTTGCTTCCAAGAACGTTCCTGTTTTCATCGTAAAGACTTGTAGCCTGTAATAATCCTAAAAATGTGGTTTCATCTTGCCTTACGAATGTAATTTTTTTATCCGTCACTTTGCCTGTTTCAAACCATATTTTTAGAGAATCATTCATGATTCCCCATGAATCCTTTGGCACGTGTTCAAATATCGGTTTTCCTAGAATTTCTGATTTTGCATATCCTAAGTTTGCAGCATATGTTGAGTTACAATCTAAAATCATGCCTATTGAGTTGATTCTTCTCCACATTATCGGTGCGTCTTTCAATGTTTTTCTTGCTTCTGTTTGGGACATTTTTTAAAATTAGATTTACTGCTTATTAAATTGAAATATTTCTAAAACCACTGATCTAAATTTTGACTTTTCTTCTCAAGTGCTTTTTTTAACCTGTTTAATGTTGACTGTATCCTATCTTCGGAAAAACTTCTTTCTTTTACCAGATAATTCATGATTCCGTCGTAATCTACCTCACTAAAGACAATTTCATCTACCTCTGCTACTTCTGGATTCAGAAATATTTTTCTAATCTGTTGAAAGTCTATGTCCTCTAGCTGTTCTTGAATTTGTGGAATGTCTTCTAACCTTGAGTGCTGCTTAATTAACTTCATTGCTGTTTTTGGACCTATTCTCTCAAATCCGTTGGGGTTGAAATCTGTGCCGATTAGTATTCCCACATCTATCAATTCCTCTCTGGTCATTTTTATCGAATCTAGAGTTTTTTGTGTTTCAATAATTTCTGGAAGTACTTCGATGTACGTGTTTCTGTTTGGAATCTTACGTCTTCCACTACTTGTAAAATTTCTTACTAGTCTTTTTGCGCCGCATAAAACTGAATCGTAATCTTGACTTGCAGATGCATATGCTTGTCCAGTATTTGTTAAATGCGCTGCCGTTGCCTCTCCCTCTGACGGTGCTTCGACATATGGTATTCCAAAAAATGTCAAAAATTCTTTTGATTCTTTTACCATTCCATCTCTCATGCTGGTAGTTTGCTGTGCATACTTTCTTGCATCTTCCATGTTTCCTTCGGACACTGCTTTTTCATATTTTATCGTTGCATCTTTTTTGATTTGCTTTCTACGTTCAATTTCTGCTGTTTTCAGGGATGGCGGCTTTCCATCAAACACATAGACTGGTTTTATTCCCAGTGACAAGAAATTGACATTTCTATACAGCAATCCGCTTAGGTGGCTTGTAATTCTTCCTTCTGCATCTGTTAGCTGTAATCCGTCTGGACCCCTTATGCTTGCCAGGAATTGGTAAATTGCATTGTAGGCATCTATTGCTACTATTTTATTTGAAAATGTTTCTAGCGTTGTTTTCTCTCTTACGACTAAGTCTTTTAGATTTAATCCCATGACTACTTCACTATTTTATGGTATTTTGTCTTTATCCTTTGATACCGATCTAGTTTTTCGTTCCAATTCCATTTATTTTATTTTTATCCCCCTGTGGAAATTAATTTAATGCCTCTTTAGTTTCCAATAACTATCTTGAAGTCTTTTAACTTCCCTGACGATGTTGAGGATAAAATTTTTGAAATAAAACTTAATTCTGACGAATCTGTTTTTAAAATTATTTCTTACTTTCCTTTATCCGAAACAGAGCGGCAAATAATTACTTCTGTGTTGAACGAACCTGATTTTTCTGCATTCCATTCTATTTTTACTGACATTATAACTGATGATGATTGGAATAAAACTAAAAACCAGATAAAAGAGCGATTTCAAAATGAGCTTTTTGATATCAACTCAAAAGTATAATTTTAATCCAATTTGTTTTATTATGGATGATTTCCAATATTAAATGCCGGGGTAGCCAAGCGGTAAGGCGGCTGTCTCGAAAACAGCTACGTGAAAGCGTGCAGGGGTTCGAATCCCTTTCCCGGCGTTCTAAATCCCTCTTCTGACATATGCTGTGTTATTTAATCGACGAAACAAATTTTCTTATCTCTGATTTTAGTACTATTTTTTAATAAATTTTAATGTGAATTACTTTCAAAAATTATTAATCTGCCTACATAACTCAAAGAATATTGTCTCAATCTGACGA
>JABHXI010000003.1 GCA_018657375.1 Candidatus Nitrosopumilus sp.
AAGGTTAATATTGAAACTGACATCCTTGGTAAGTATATTTTAAAACAAGCCTAATTATCTACTACATTAGTGGTAATTACCCGTTTTTTAGTAAACTATATACCTAGATCGAAATAATTTTTGTATATGTCACTTGAAACTGGACTTGAATCTCTTAAACGTGGAGAATTTGTTTTATTATTTGATTCCGCTAATCGTGAAAATGAAATTGACATGGTTGTGGCAGCAGAATTTATCACTCCTGAACATGTTGCACGTATGCGTCAAAATGCCGGTGGATTGCTCTGTATCGCACTAGAAAATAATTTTGCAAAATCTCTTGAGTTACAATACATGCATGAAATTCTTGCTAGTTCTTCTATTTCAAATAAAGAAATGATCATGGGTTTAGCTCCCTATGGTGACTATCCAACATTTTCATTATCTGTAAATCATTATCAAACATATACTGGAATTACTGATAAAGATAGGGCATTAACAATTATGGAAATGGCTAATATCTTTAAAGTTGAAAATAAACAGAAAAAATTTGTATCCTCATTTAAAACTCCTGGACATGTGCCTTTGTTGATTGCATCCGAGGGATTATTGGCATCCCGTCAGGGTCATACTGAAATGTCTGTTTACTTAAGTCAAATTGCAGGTTTAACTCCTGTAACTGCCATCTGTGAAATGATGGATGCTGAAACATATTCTGCATTATCTGTAGACAAGGCAGAAAAATTTGGAAAACAAAACGGTATTCCACTAATTGATGGAAAAGAACTTTTAGAATATGCTGAGGTAAATTAATTATGAATATAGCTATTGTAGTTTCAGAATTTAATGAGGAAATAACATCTAGAATGTTAGATGTTGCAAAGGAAAAAGCCAATTTATTACAATTAACAATTTCTCATGTTTGCATGGTTCCTGGAGCCTATGATATGCCAATAATTGTAGACAGATTACTACAAAATGAAAATATTGACGGGGTTGCTACATTGGGTGCTATAATTAAGGGACAAACAAAACATGATGAAGTAATATCTCATGCTGCTGCTCAATCTCTCACTGGTTTATCTCTGAAATATCAAAAACCTGTATCTTTGGGAATATCTGGCCCTGGAATGCAAGAAAGACATGCTTATGCTAGAATAAGACCTGTTGCAGAACGTGCTATTGAAGCTCTTGTTAAAATTTCTACAGAACTGGAAAAAATTCAAAAATGATCCAACTTAGTATTTTAAAAATTACTGAATACGGTCCATGGACTTTGACATTGGGTAGTGATAGAGAGCATGAGTTACAAATGCTTCAAGCATCACTTTACAAACAAGTACAAAAATTATTTTCTGAAAAAAATTGCTTGGCATTTTTAAACAGATCTGATGAATTTTTTGTAGTTTCTAACGGTCTTACTTTAGATGATCATATAGAAATTCAAAAAACACTTGAAGGATTATTTGAAGTGCACTTAACTATTTCAATTGGTTTTGGAGACTCTCCTTTTGAAGCCAATCTAAAAGCATATGATGGAAGAAAAAATAATATTATTTTAAACAAAGAACATAATATTTTTGGGTTTATTGATGATAAATCTGAATTAAATGTTTCAATAATGCATTTAGATGTAGATGATTTAAAATCAAAAAGAAAAGATACTTCTCCGTATGAAATTTCAGCAATAATTTTTGATCTATATTCAAAAATTACAAAATATTTTATTCCAAAAAATTCACTTACATTTTTCATGGGTGGTGATAATTATATGGTAGTTGCAAGTAATGAAGCAAAAAATTCAGTTCAAAGTTTTATTGATATGATCAAAAATGATTATAATATTTCTTTGAATTGTGGAATTGGAAATGCATACACTAGCAGGGATGCAGTAAAATTAGCCACAAAATCCCTTGACACAATTCGTGATATTCGAGATTCTGGAAAACCAAAACCTGATGTTTATGAATTATAATGTTGCTAAAAAATATTAGTGCTTTATTGGGTGAAGAATTAGATTTTGTTTCAAATGTTGATATTGAAATTAAAAATAATAAATTTAAAAAAATTCAACCAAAAATTAAATCTACTTTGGAGAAAGATGTAGTTGATTGCCAAGGTTTATTGTTAATTCCAGGATTCATTAATGCTCATACCCATATCGCTGATTCTATTGGAAAAGATATTACGATAAACAGTACTGTGAATCAAAAAATTCATCCGATGTTTGGAATTAAATCTAAAATACTGAAAAATACTTCAGAAGAAAATCTATCCAGTTTTATGAAAAATACTTGTCATTCAATGATTAGCAAAGGCATTACCACATTTGTTGATTTTAGAGAAGGCGGTTTAGACGGATCCCTTTTACTCAAACAAGTATCTTCTGACATTCCAATTCGTTCAATTATTTTGGGACGACTTGATTTTCATCAAAATTCTTCTGAAATTAAAAAAAATACCCCTTTTCCTAAGGAAAAAATTCGGGATCTTCCTTCTTTAGTTAAAACATGTGACGGAATCGGCATTAGCGGTGCAAATGAGCATAGTGAATCTGTATTAACTTCCTATTCTAAAACAAAAAAAATTCGAGCAATTCATTCTTCTGAAACTCAAGAAAGTGTCCGTAAATCTAAACAAATTACTGGTCAGTCTGAAACTATTCGAGCGTTATCTGTGAAGCCTGATTTTTTAATTCACATGACTCATGCTTCAAAAAGTGATCTTCAGGCTGCATCTGAGGCAACCCGTGGTATTGTGATTTGTCCTCGAGCAAATTCCTCTTTGGCTGAAGGGATTCCTGATATTGAAAAAATGGAAAATGCTGGATGTCTTTTGGCATTGGGTACAGATAATGTTATGATAAATTCACCCGACATGTTTCGTGAAATGGATTTTCTTTGGAAGGTAACAATGGGAATTAAGAAAAAAAGAATTGATCCAAAAAATATTCTTAAAATGGCTACGGTTAATGGTGGAAAAATTTTAAAAAAAGATATTGGAATTATTCAAAATAAAAAAATAGCTGATTGCATATTTCTTGATAAACATGCATTAGATTTAGAACCAATGCATAATCCACATGCATCTATTGTACATCGAGCATCTGAATCATCAATTAAAGCCGTAATGATTGAAGGAGAAATTGTACATGGAAAAATTTAATCCACATATAATTTTAAGTGCGGCTATATCGATTGATGGAAAAATTTCTACAAAAATAGGTGATTCTAAATTGTCTTCTAGATCTGATAGTATTAGATTACATAAATTACGATCAAAAGTAGATGCAATTCTTATAGGAAAAAATACACTCTTGCAAGATAATCCTTTACTAACTGTACGATATACTAAAGGTAAAAACCCCATACGAATAATTTTGGATTCTACTGGTAGTATACCGACTAATTCTAGAATTATAAAAACAAGTAATGACGTTCAAACCATAATAGCTGTTTCAAAAAAAATTAATAAAAAAAATTTATTAAGATTACAAAAATTACCTGTAGAAGTAATTATGGCTGGAGAAAATTCTATAAATTTAAAATTATTGTTAAAAAAACTTTCTAGTAAAAAAATTAAAACTATTTTGGTTGAAGGAGGTGGAACTGTGAATTGGGAATTTATCAAAAATGATCTTTTTAATGAACTGATAATTACACTATCTCCTTTTCTAATTGGAGGTACTGATTCTATCTCTTTTGTTGAGGGAAAAGGCTTTACAAAAATTTCCAATTCTCCTAATTTGAAATTAAAATCAATAAAGAGGCTCAAAAACTATCTTGTACTGAATTATGTTAAAGTGTAAGTTCTTATACTTTATTTAAAATAAAATTACAAGAAATTGGCAATAAAAAAGAAAGCTACAACAAAAAAGAAGGTTGCACCAAAAAAGAAGGTTGCACCAAAAAAGACGGTTGCAACAAAAAAGAAAGTTGCACCAAAAAAGAAGACTACAACTAAATCAAAAGCAAAGAAACCAGCATTTGGAGGATACGCAATTAATTTTGCAGGTCGTCAAGAAACTGTAGAACAAGTATTTGGAAAAAAACCAATAGCTCCTAGTGAGATGACTAAAAGAATCTGGATATTTGTAAAAGCAAATAGTCTATCTAATCGTTAAATCTACTGTTAACTCATATTCGTTAACTATTTTTTTCTCTTTTCATTATTTTTATTAAAAAGATATAGATATCGGATTTTATTTTTTATACTTATGACTACCGAATCATTACGACGTGATCACGAATTAATTGAAAAAGTAATCAAAGCTATGCAATCTACAATTGAATTATTAAATGATAAAAAACAAATTCCTGAATCAATTTTACTTCCAGTAATTGATTTCTCAAAAAACTTTACTGATGTTTGCCATCATACTAAAGAAGAAAAATCACTATTTCCTGCATTAGAGGAAGCTGGAATGCCCACTAACATGGGGCCAATCGCTATGATGCTAATTGATCATCAACGATCAAGAGAAATTGGAAATGAAATGGAAAAATCTGCAAAAGAATATCTTTCATCAGGTAATTCTGAAAAATTAATTGCCGATATGCAACTTTACGTTGATCATATTACAGAGCATTTGTGGAAAGAGAATAATAAATTATTCATGATGGCAGAAGCAAGATTACAAAATGTTTCTAAAAAAGTCAATGACGATCTTGATACGATTGAAAAATCTCAATTAAATGATTTGGGAAAATCTAGAGAGCATTATGAGGAATTAGCTGAAAATCTTACTCGTGATGTTTCTAATAGTAAAAATTAATTTTGACTACTAGTATATTTGGTGAAGTCATTAGAGTTAGAAAATTTTCTAATGGTGATGTTGAAATTGACTTTCATCATGAAGAACAAATTACTGAATACCGTTATTCTGCTGATCCTGGTAGATTAGGTAATTTTCCCAAAGATCTAGCTGAAACACTGGTTTCAACTTTAGATACCACTATTTGTGTTGAGATTTTTTTCCAAGATGATGGACTTCCTAGTCATATAGAATTAGAACAATGTGAAGATGAAGATGAATATGAAGATGAAGATGAATTATAAAATTTGTTTTCTTTAAATTTTTCTATTAGACTTATTTTTTAATCAGTTAAAATATTTGTTGCATATCTTGTTTGATTTCATCAATTTTCTTTGAATACGCTTTCCGTGATTTTTCATTCTTTTTTATATTTAATACATTCTGACATGATGGACATTTGAACATACCATCAAGTGATTCTTCAAATGTAACTCTTGGGCAGTCCTCATTACCACAATGATAAAAATCAGATGCATTTTCATAATCAAATCTCTGTTCTAATCGTTCTTGAATTTTCTTTTTTTGATTTTCAATAAAGTGTTCCACTTCTTCTCTTCTGGTTCTCCATCTGTACACAAACCATCCTTTTCTCTCATCCTTTACTCTAATACCCGTAATCAGAGATTTTCCAAAAAGATCATACAATACTTTTCTTACCATATTGATTCTAAGACCTGTGGAACTAGCAATTTCTTCATCAGTTGCATCTTCTGCTTTTAGTAAAGATCTTGCTACTTTGAGATATTCGTCGCCACCAATCATTGATGCAATTCTAACAAAAGGATCTTCGTATTTGTCTACCAACTTCAATCACTTCAAGTTTCTAGTATTAATCCCTTCTCTCATTCACTTCGACATTTTTACCCTTTTTTGTGGGTATGATCTTTCTTTTGGCGTTTGTGAATGCTTTTTCAAATTGTTCTCCATTTTGAACTCTGTCTAATAATATAGCTAATGCACTAATTTCTGAATGAGGCTGACTTCCTACCCCTACGTTATAATCAGCTAATTCATAAATTTCTCTTGGAACTTTTTCTGCACCAACTACAACTAAAATTTTTTCTTCAATGTGGATTTGTTCCTGAACATCATTAATTTTTTCACCATACATTGATAGATGTATTATTTTGAAGCCCTCTTTTTTTTTATTTTTTACAACTGATTTCCAGTTATCAATAAATTCAACAATAAAATTTCCTCCCCACGTATTGTTAATTTTTTCTAAAGTGTCTTTAATTTCTGGATTCACTTCTGTCATGAATATTTTTTCTGCTCCAAAAGATCTTGAAACTAATGCAACATGAGTTGTAACTCTATCATCTCTTACAACACGTTGTCCTATTCTAACAACTTCAATTATCATATGTTTTACCTTCCAATTGATTTTTTTTATATTTATATGGATTTTTGTTCATTATGAAATTCTCAATTATTTTTTTTAACTCACCTATGTTTTCACCTGTTTTTGAAGAAACTGAAATTACTTTTTCATTTTCAGTTAAATTTAGTAGTTCTTTTTTATAATCAATTTGCTCTTTTTTCATTAAATCTGATTTATTTAACGTAAAAATTATTTTTTCTTTCTTAACTCCTAACTCATCCAATGTTCTCATGCAGCTTGCAAATTTTTTCCTTAACTCTAATTGTGAATCACTAATATCAATTACTAGAATAATGATATCCGTATAAGTTAATTCTTCTAATGTTGATTTGAACGCATCTATCATATATGCGGGTAATTTACTGATGAACCCAACTGTATCTGCAATTAATACTGGTTCCTGATTAATTGTAATTCTTCTAGTAGTGGTAGAAAGTGTTGTAAACAATTCTTTACTTTGAGCTTTTGTTTCACCTGTAGTTTTGTTAAACAATGTTGTTTTTCCTGCAGACGTATATCCTGCTAATGAAATTGTTGAGAATCCCATCCTTTTTCTCCCTTGTCTGTGGAGTTCTCTTTGTTTTCCAGCTTTCTCAAGTTTCTTTTTTACTGTCTGCATTCTATGTTTAATGTCGTTATAGTAAACATCAATCTCAAATTGTCCTATTCCCATAAACCCTGGTTGCTCTCCCATGTTAGCAAGACGTACTTTTTCTTTTGCCCTGACCATTTCATATCTTAATTGTGCTAATTTGACTTGTAATTTTGATTCTGAACTAGATGCCCTGCTTTCAAAAATTTCAAGAATCAATCCTTCCCTGTCTAAAACTTCTCTTTGTAGTTCCGTTGCTAAATTATAATTTTGACTAGGTTTTAGAATTTCATCAAACACTATTACATCTGGTCTAATTTTATCCGCTATCTCACGTAATTGTTCTAGAACTCCGCCACTGATTCCATACTTTGGTTTTTGCAGATAATTTTGTTGAATTATGTGGACTACTTCATATCCTGCAGCTTCGCATAACCCCTTTGCCTCATTTATGGCGTCTTCTTTATCGTATGTAATTAGAATCGCTTTGTCCATTTTGATATATTATTCCGTTTTTTTCAAAGTTTTTTCTATATTCATATTTAACACAATTTCTGCAATATCACTGGCATATTCTGAAATTCTTCTTATATTTTCGGCTAATCTTCTAACCCTGTACATCTCTTCAT
>JABHXI010000115.1 GCA_018657375.1 Candidatus Nitrosopumilus sp.
CAATAACTACAATGAAACGGCATCTCTGTTATATCTCCACAATAAGCACAATTTTCAGATATCATAAGATGGAATAGGTTTTTTCTTTTAAAAAAGTTGTGAGATTATTTTCAAATTATACTATTTTTCTAAACATTTTTAGTATTGCTGTATCGAAATTTAGATGATATATGATGATTAATGGTAAAGTTGCAATAATTACCGGAGCAAGTAGTGGTATTGGAGAAGCTACTGCCTTAACTCTAGCTAAAGCCGGTGTTAAAGTTGCAATTGGTGCTAGAAGAATAGAAAGATTAGAAGAATTATCAAAAAAAATTATTGCTAACGGCGGAGAGGTATTCTTTCAAAAATTAGATGTAACAAAAAATGAAGAATGCAAAAATTTTGCTAAAGCAGTTTTAGACAAATGGGGTTCAATTGATATTTTAGTAAATAACGCAGGTCTAATGCCGTTAAGTTTTTTCAAAAATCTCAAAGTAGATGAATGGGATAGAATGATAGATGTAAACATCAAAGGCGTGTTATACTGTACAGGCTCAGTTATTTCTCATATGAAAGAAAAAAAATCGGGACATATAGTTAACATTTCATCTGTAGCTGGCAGAGTTGTATTTCCTGCAGGCAGTGTTTATTGTGCAACAAAATTCGCTGTAGCAGCATTTACTGAGGGGCTAAGACAAGAATTTAGCGTTCGTTCAAACATTAGAGTAACTAGCATTGAACCTGGAATAGTTGCAACAGAGCTAACTGATACAATAACTGATGAATCTCTTCAGCAATTTGTAGAAAATGGAAAAAAGATGGAAACATTACAAGCGCAGGATATTGCTAATGCGATATTGTATGCTGTAGACTCTCCATCACATGTTAATGTCAATGAAATTTTGATTAGACCTACAACACAAGAAAAATAAATTGTCAAATATCCCACACGTTGTAATTTTAGGTGGGGGATTTGGCGGTCTTTCTGCAGCTAACCAAATAAGAAATTCATTAGATTCATCTAGAGTAAAAATTACAATTATTGATAAAAAAGACTGGTTTATGGTTGGATATGCAAAATTATGGATCATGAATGGAACTAGAACTTTTGAAAATTCTATTGGCTCATTAAATGAGCTACCAAAAAAACAAATTAATTTTATTAAAGATGAAATTATTGAAATTAATTATAATGATAATTTTGTAACAACAAAATCTGAAGATATTTCGTTTGACTTTCTTATCATTTCAATGGGAGCTGTGTTGGCACCCGAAAAAATTCCAGGTTTAGTGGAAAATGGGTTTAATTTGTATGATCATAATCAGCTTGATGAGATTCATCACAAATTAGATAAAATAGAATCTGGAAAAATTGCCATTGTAATTATGGCAATGCCTTACAAATGCCCTCCAGCACCTTTTGAGGCTAGTTTACTAGTTGATTCAATGCTTAGAAAGAGAGGAATACGAGATTCTATCCAAATTGACTTTTACAGTCCTGCTCCTATTACACTACCAGCAGCAGGTCCTGAAGTAAGTAAAAAAATTCTTGATTTAGTAAATTCAGAAAAAATTACTTTTCATAATTCTAAAAAAATTATTCGTGTAGAACCTAAAAAATTAATTTTTGAAAATGATGAATACAGTTTTGATATTCTTTTAGCAATTCCACCACACACTGCACCTAAAGTTATCTATGATTCTAATTTAGCAAAGGAACCCGGATTTATTCCAATTAATAGAGATTGTAAGACACCACATGAAAATATTTTTGCAGTTGGTGATGTTACAAGCTTAGTTGTTACTGATTCAATGGCAGTACCTAAGGCAGGAGTTTTTGCAGAGGGAGAAGGAATTGCAGTCGCAAAAAATATTGTATCCAAACTTTTATCAAAAGAACCATCTGTTTTGTTTGATGGTAAAGGTGGGTGCTTTTTGGAATCTGGCAGAGATACAGCTTCAACAATTGAAGTAGATATGTTTGCAGATCCAAAACCTTCTACTCGTTTAACAGAATCTACTAAAGACAATCTTTCTAAAAAATTAGATTTTGAAAAAGAAAGATTATCCAAATGGTTATGAACTATCTTTTTGATTCGTTTCTCTAGTTAGGTGTCCCAATATAGCTTTTATTTCAACTCCTAAATCTTGATTATTTTTTGATAAATTTAGTTTTTCAGTAATTTCATTTTTAAAATTTTCATCTTCTAATTCTATACTTCTTTTTTGAACACAATCTATGTGATCTTTATTGGTAGCTGAAATTTTATGACAAATATTACATAATTTCATAATTTCTATTTGATTATGGGACGATTTAATAATTTCATTTTATGCCTGTGATGCAAGGGATCGTGGTCTAGCTTGGTATGATACTAGCCTGGGGGGCTAGTGGTCGCAGGTTCAAATCCTGCTGATCCCATTATAATTTTAATATTTTTAGTAAAGTTTCAAAATTTTCTCGTGTTTTTTCTTGTTTATATGATTTTAAAGCGTCAATAATTTTTTCTTTAGACGAATTTTTATAAATTTTTTGAGATTGTTTTGCAATACCTGAACCAATAAAAAATGCTTGAGTGATTGATGTAACATTTGAGGGCCTTCTTTTTGTACTAGAACTTTCAAAATCAATTAGTGAAACTTTTGTTTTACCTACAATAACATGTTTTGAGATATTGCTTAATTCACCATGGTCAAATCCAATTTGATCTAATCTATAACAATCTTCTAAAGCACTTTTTATTGTAGATTTTAATTGTTTTACACTTCCAGTACCTTTTAGCATTTCAATCCAATCACTAAATTTCTCTCCTTCAAGATATTCCATAACTAAAAAATTTTTACTTACATCAATTATTTTCGGACCAACATTAACTGAATTTACTAATTTTAACAACATTGATTCATTTTTCATATTTTTTCTTTGAGAATCAATTCTTCTAATTTTTAATGCAACTTCTTTGTTTCCTCTTTTTACAAGTACAACAACACCAACGTATCCTTTTCCTAAAATTGCTAAATTTCCAATTTTGGTAGGGCCTGTAAAGCAAACTGATTTTATTTTCAATTTTTCTAATTCAGCAATTCTTGATTTAATTTGACGATTAGTTGCATTTGGATACCCTAAAACATTTGAGTATGGTTCTTCTGCAAATTTTTTAATTGAAATGAAGGAGTGTGCCATCTACTGAAATCAACTCTCCAACTTCCTCTTTAATTGATTTACTTAGAGCTTTATTTCCTAGGAATACCTTAAAACCTCCTTTGAAATCCTTTTCAAGACCTTTTGGTATGCCTATTTCAAGATTTTTTTCCAAAAATTCTTTCATAAAACTTTCTGCTTTCGTATGTTTTCTTTTTTCTAATGAAATCATTTTTCTATTATTTCCAACCCATACTAATTCTGCATTATTGAGATTTTTAGAAATAAAACTGTAAACACTATCTTCTCTAAAAAATTCTGGCCCACTTTTTTGATATATTTCACTTATTTTTGTAGACTCTAAAAAGAAAATCAGATATGCTTCTTTTTGTTCATCTGTATGGCATTTGCTCCTAAGTACTGTAAATCCCCCTAATTCTAATTGTGTAGACAATGCTGATGTTGCTCTTTTAATTTGCCCCCAAATAATATCTGAACTTCTGGCTTTAAATTCAAATTTTACAATTAGTAAATTACTCCAAAATTTCTTTGATATCTTTGATTTTTTAATTTTAAAAAACTCCAAACTTGGTTTTTCTTTTAATGCCCTACAAATTAGAATGAATTTTCCAATGTTTTCATTTGAAATAGCAGCAGCTAAATTTCTATTACTATCAATTGGATCAATCACAACTATTGCTGTATCAAAAGATTTTGATGTTGTTCCAACAATTTGATTTTCTTTAATCTTTGATATTGACTTTATTAGATTTTCAAAATTACCAAATTCAAAAATTAAAACTTCTGAAATATACCCACTAAATCCTTGTTTTGCAATTTCTGCACCATAAATTTTATTGGATTTTAAAAATGTCTTTAGAATTCTAACTTCATTCTTCATTTTTAATGTCAATGATTTTTTCATAAATTTTGTATGAAATGGTGATCTATCTGCAGCACTTTTCCATTCACCACTTTTAACATCATAGCATGGCACGATGTTAATTTTTGTGTCTTTAATTTTAGCTTCAACATAAGGATGTTGAGAATATCTGACATATGGAGAATATTTTTTTAGTGATTCAAATCCAATTTCCTTTGAAATACTTTCCAATTTTTCTTCAGAAGTACTTTTTTTAAATTTAATAAAAATATCAATATCTGCGTTTTTTGATAACCATGTATCTTTAGCATATGAACCGCCAAATTCTAACTCTATAACTTCTGAATATTTTTGAATTTCTTTTTCAACTAAATTGTATACTTTATCTGCAATCTTTTTTTTTGCTTTTTGAATTGTATTTGACGGAATTGTTGTTTTTGCAATTTTAGAAATTATTTGCTTCATTATTTTACTACTAATCATTTTTTAATTGATTTTATATTAATTTGATTATCTTATTAGTATCTAATAGTTAACTTCATAGACGAGTATTTTTTTTTGATATATGTTGAATAAATTACTTGTATGTTTAACAGGCATGCCTGGTGCTGGCAAATCTACTATTGCTGAAGGTTTGAAATCTGAAGGTTATGAGATTATTAATTTAGGAAATGCCGTAAGGAATGAGGCTAAAAAAAGAAATCTGGATGCAAGTAGGGAAAATCTTGGAAAATTGATGCTAGAACTTAGAGAGAAAAATGGACCTGGTGCAATAGCTGAATTAGTTGAAACACAAATCCAATCATCTAATTCAAATGTACTGTTAATTGATGGGGTTAGATCCAATGCTGAAATAGAGGTACTTAGAAAATTTGGAACTGTAAAACTATTAGCAATACACGCATCAACAGATACTCGGTTTAACTTCTTACAAAAAAGAGGACGATCTGATGATCCACAAACAAAAGAACATTTCAATGAAAGAGATAATCGTGAATTAGGTGTTGGCATTAGCAACTCCATTGCACTATCAGATTTTGCAATATCTAACATCGGTTTAACAAAAGATGAATTAATAAAAAAATCATATGAAATAATTCAAAGATGGATTAAATGAAAATCCCAAACCTTAGTTGCAAAATAGAAATGTTTTGTACTGTAAATCCTTCTGAATCTATCGAAAAAATAGAACAAGCAATATCTAATATTTTTCCTTATGCAATCATAAACAATAATGATTTATCAATTAATGCACACTCAAAAGAACTGAAATCTTTTGAAAAAATTTATCAATTTATACATAATAATAAACTACAAAAAATTTACTTGCGTTCACTTGAAGACAATTTGCAAGATGACACAACATGGTTCTATCTTAACAAGCAAGCAGCATTTGTTGAACAAATGGCAATTTGTGAAGAATCTGATGAATCTCCATTAGGACCAATTAAAGTCACTTTAACATCATCCAATATTGATGCAATCATTGACTGGATAGTTTTTGATTAGATGAAACTACTTAAAAAAATTCACTCATTTTTGATTATTTTTTTTAGTTTGAATTTAAAATGAATTTTTTCACAATACTATGACATGTTGATAAAATTAGGCATAATTGCAGCTATTTTCGTTTTAGGCGGTATGATATTTTCTACAGAAATTACTGCGTTATTTCCAAATACATCTGAGCTATTATCTGATTCTTTAAAAAATGACATTAATGCACTTAATACAAAAATAACTAATTCTGCTGAAAATCGTCTAGATACTTCTATTGACAAAACAATTCAAAGTGTTAGTGATAGTGTGTATGAAGGAATTACAGAGACTGGGGATAAATTAGTTGAAAATGTTAATGAAAAAATTTCCGAAGGAATTACAGAGACTGGGGATAATATTAAGAATGAAATTACAGAATCAAGTAAATCCTCTAAAGAAAATATTACAAATGAACTCTCTAGTTTTGATCCATTTAGTTTTATAAAAAATATATTTAAAACTAATTAATTTTTATTTAATTTCTACTTCTAAAAGATCTCTTGCAGTAATAACTGAATTGTGAATTTTTTCTGCTTCACTCTGATGTCCAATTTCATCTTTATATCTTGCAGAAAAATGTGTTAAGATTAAATTTTTCACATTTGCATTTTTCCCTAACTCCGCAGCTTGTTTTGCAGTTGAATGACACGTATCTTGTGCTTTCTGTTTTTCTTCATCAAGAAATGTTGAATCAAATACCAAGTAATCGCATTCATTGAAAAATAATTCTAATTCTTTTGTTGGCATTGTATCACCTGAAATC
>JABHXI010000020.1 GCA_018657375.1 Candidatus Nitrosopumilus sp.
AAAATTATATTAAAAAAACAAAAAATTGAAAATACAAAATTTATTTTAGAATTAAAACCAGATTTAATAATTACAACAACAAATGACAAAAAAATTAATCAAAGAATAATCAACTATGCAAAGAAAAAGAAAATAATAGCATATAGTTCAGATAATCCCGAAGACAGCGATTTTGCAAATGCGGCCATTATTGATTTTGAAAAAATGATTCAAGTCGCAATTTTCACTGGGGGTAGGAGTCCAATAATGGCAAAAAAAATTAAATCAAAAGCTGAAATTGCACTAAAAAAAGCTATTTCAAAAGATGATATTGCTCAAATTAAAATACAAAAAATATCACGAGAATTATCCAAAAAAATCATTCCAACTCAATTTGAACGAAAAGAATTCCTACGTAGCATCATGACTGACAATCATATTGATCAGTTAATAAAAGACGGGCAGATAAAAAAAGCTGAAAAGCGAGCAATAGAGATACTAAAAAAATGGAAATGAATCAAAAAATCATAAATGCACGTGTAACTTTTCGTAACTCACCAATCCATATTTTAGAGAAATTTACTATCAAAGATGTTGAAAACGCATATCAACAATTTAAAAAACATTCAGAATTAGATGAATGCGTAATAATTCAAACTTGCAATAGAATTGAATTATTTGCAAAATCAAAATCAGACAACATGGATAAAATTAAAAAAACATGGGCAAGCATAACAGGACTTGATGAAGAAACACTTAATGAAAATATAGAATTTGTAGAAAATCAGGAAGCAATGCATCACCTATTAAAGTTGACGTCAGGCTTAGATTCAATGGTATTAGGTGAAGAACAAATTTTAGGCCAAATAAAAAATTCTATAACATCAGCTAGAGAAGTAAAAGCATCAGGTCAGCATCTTAACACATTGTTTGATAAGGCAATTAGAATGGGAACAAGGATTAGAAATTCTAGCGGGATAGGCAAGGGCGGAATATCAGTAGGATCAATGGCAGTAAAACTTGCAGAAGAAAACATTGATGAAGTAAAAACAAAGAAAATTCTTTTGATTGGAACGGGAGAAGTGTCAACCCTAGTTGCAAAATCATTAGAAAGAAGAGGCTATGAATTTAATGTTACAAGTAGAACTATTGGAAGATCAGAAACATTTTGTGAAACAATGGGAGGAAATCCAATTAAGTTTGAGGAAGTACTCTCAGGGTTTAACAGATATGATATAATATTTGTTGCAACAACAGCACCATACTTTCTGGTAACGCAAGAAAGAATTACAGACGCAATGAAAAATAAAAACAACGGAATGATGATACTGGATTTATCAAATCCAAGAACGGTGGATGAAAAAGTAGCAACCATCGGAGGAGTTAAACTAATGAATTTAGATCAAATTGCAGAAATGGTTGAAAAAAACATGAATGCTAGATTAAACAAGGTGAAAACCGTTGAAAATATAATTAGAGAAGAAGTATCAGTATTAGAAGCCTCAATGAAAAGATTAGATGCAGAACCACTTGTAACTGACGTATTCAAAAGTATAGAGGATCTCAGAGAAAAAGAACTACAAAAAGCGCTACAAATGTTAGGTGAGAAAGATGAGAGAAAAATCAAAATTATTGAAGAATTAACAAAAGCAGTGGTAGAGAGTATTGTGTCAACCCCAATGAATAATATCAGAAAAGCATCAGAACAAGGCCAACCAGGTGTATTAGAATTAGCCAGTAAGTTATTTGACTATAAAAAACAAAATCAGGCCGACTAGGATTATATTTTAGCCAGAATTAATTTTAAACATGTCATTTCCCACTAAACGTCTTAGAAGATTACGAATCTCAGAGAAAATGAGAGAATTAGTTCAAGAAACCACATTAACACCCAAAGATTTCATTTGTCCAGTATTTGTTCAAGAGGATCTTAAAACAAGAATCAAAGTTGAATCAATGTCAGAAATTGAAAGATTGCCATTGGAAGAGGTAAATGACGAAGTCAAAAAAATCATAGAACTAGGAATGCCTGCAATTATGTTATTTGGAATCCCAACACAAAAAGACGAAGTGGGAAGTTCAGCTTTTGATGATAACGGAATTGTTCAAAAAGCAATTAGTCAAATCAGAAAAGAATTTGGCGACAAAATAGTAATCATGGCAGATGTTTGTTTATGTCAATTTACATCCACAGGTCATTGTGGAATTATTCAAGGTGATAAAATTGATAACGATACAAGTTTGGACATACTTGCAAAGATTGCTATTAGTCAAGCTAAAGCAGGAGTGGATACGGTTTCACCATCTGCAATGATGGATGGTCAAGTTGCCGCAATAAGAAAAGGCCTAGATGGCGAAGGATTTACAGATGTTTCCATAATGTCACATTCAGCAAAACATCGTTCAAATTTTTATGCGCCATTTAGAGATGCTGCAGAATGTGCACCAAAATTTGGAGATAGAAAAACATACCAAGTTCCATTTACAAATGCAAGAGAGGCAATGATGGAAGTAGAAACGGACATCAGTGAAGGTGTAGACATTGTAATGATTAAACCAGCATTGGCATATTTGGATTTAATTGCAGAGACCAGAAGAAAATACAATGTTCCAGTAGCAGCTTATAGTGTTTCTGGAGAATATGCACTGGTAAAAGCTGCATCCCAATTAGGATACGTAAATGAAAAAGACATCACATTGGAGATTCTTCATTCAATTAAAAGAGCAGGTGCAGACATGATAGTCACATATTTTGCAAAATCAGCATCAAGATTTCTTCAGGAATCATGAGAAACGACGAACGATTTGAAATACAAAGGGCATTTGACTTATTGCCACATGTTGTAGGAGCAAGTTGGACAGCAGTATGGTTCAGAATGCAAGGGATTAGAAAACCACTAAGAGAAGAATTCAGAGAGAAGGCATTAGAATATCTAAAAATGATTGAACCGGTTTTTGACGCATACCCAAAAAATGAGGATTTTGAAGAAATTTGCAAATACATAGAATCTAGAAAAAAACTGGAATATGAAAAAATAATTTCAGGTGAAAATAATGAAATAGAAACTAGATACGACAGATATGTAGATTATGGTTAAACTTCATTTTTTAATTCTTTTAAAAATATCCTGAGTACTTTAGTTCTTTTTTTAGCTTCAATTTTACCAGATTTTGTATTCATCATAAATTCTAGCTTGAGTAATTTATTGAAAAAATGATCAACAGCCCAAAGATTATCGTCAGGATTTCTTTTAGCACAAAAAGGATCGTCTATGTTGTAAAAAGGTCGGTTAAGAGAACCACTGGTAGCAAAAACTCTTGCAATCCCTATAGCACCCAAAGCATCCAACCTGTCAGCATCTTGTAGTATTTTTCCTTCAAGAGTTTGAGGGATTTTATTTTGAGAAAAACTATGATCAGCAATAGCGTTAGAAACAGTAGCAATCTCCCCATCAGTGAACTCGTATTTTTTTAAAATTAATTTTGATTTTTTTGCACTTTCGATAGAAGAAAACTTAGAACGTTTGCTAGACTTGGGGTATGAAACAATATCATGCAGTAATGCGGCACTAAGAACTAATTTTTGATTTGCTTTTTCTTTTTTACTTATTTTTTGAGCATTGTTGTAAACTCGCATAACATGTTCAAAATCATGGGCAGGATCATTATCCATTATTTTAATTACTTCATTTTTTATAGAGTCAAGTACTTTCATTTAGAATCTCCATATTTTGGGTTTAACAAATTTTATTTTTCTTTGAGTAAGCAATACTGTCCAATTAACACATGCAAATAAAATAATCAATGCAATTCCAATGCCATCAATTAGGAGAATTCCAGTAAGACGATCCTCAAACATTTCTAAAAAGGGAGTCAAAACAGTATTTCCAAAATATATCATTACAACATAAGAAATAGTTCTGCCAATCCAGAATCCAGCATAGATACCAACACTTTTTGCACGCATTAGGCCATACGTGATAAATAAAATATTACTTGGAAGAGGTGTTGCTCCAAACAAAAAAGATGCAATTAGATAGCCATATTTTTTCTTATTCAAATAAGAGCCAATTATGTCAAGATTAGATTTCTGTTCTTCTCCAACAAATTTTCTAAATAACCCACTAATTCTTTTTAGAAAAAATCGACCAATAGTGGCACCGGTAGCACCGACTATAGCAAGAAGTACGATATTCAAAGTCGGATCAAGAAGGTAAAAAGATGTTAAAACTATCCAACTAGGAGGCATTAAGATCGGTGATGCGTTTATCCCAATTAATATAAGAAAAATTCCAAAATAAGAAAATTCACCAAAAATCTCAAAAATATCCAACACCATTGAAAAATCATGCAACTATTTTGTTTCTAAACCCTTTGATTCATTTTTAGTCATTAAATAATATGATAATGATCAAAAAAAGCCAAAATATTACATGTTTCTGAAAACAATGATCATGTTTTGTAAGAAATTGGATCAATCATGCAATATCTTTATAAGCAAATTATGCATAATTTATGCATGACAGAGCTAATTTGGAAGTGTTTTAGATGCAATTTATCATTTAAAGATGATAATTTAGCAGAAATACACAAAAAAATTTCAAATCACTCAGTAAGTAAAGTAAAAACAATAGTTGCTTAATTTTTAGAAAAAATTTTTTGAATATATCGTTAAGAAATAAGATGATAGTGCAGAGGGTGGGATTCGAACCCACGAACTCCTAAGAGAAGGGATTTCCTATATTAGAGATCTTGAGTCCCTCTCGGTTGACCAGGCTTCGATACCTCTGCAACAATACTAGATTATTCCGATATTTTTTAATTACTATTACAGTTATTGAACCATTTTTTAGAAATTTTTTTAACAAAGCTTATAATCGAAAGGGTTATTGAAGAACACATGTCAGAATCAATACCAATTTCAGAAGCAAAGAAAACTAAAAGCGGTGTCAATGTTGAAGCTGAAGTTATTTCTAAAGGAGAACCAAGAACGGTAAATCTCAAAACTGGTGGAACCGTAGATGTTTGTGATGCAGTAATATCTAATGCTGATGGAACTGAAGAAAACCAAATGAAACTCACGTTATGGGGTGACGATATCAAAGCAGTTAATGTCGGAGATAAAGTCCAAATAGAAAATGGTTACACAAATGAGTTTAAAGGCGAAGTATCTCTAACCAAAGGAAAATTTGGTAAGATGAATATCAATCCTTAATAATTTCTGTTACTATCTAATTTATTTTTTAAATCTAATATCGTTAGGGTTGTGCCAATTAGCAAAATCACAATACCAAGAATAATTAAAAATCCCGAAATTATCAGAGGCAAAAGCATGTTCATCACAGGAGAATTAGGATTTGAAAAGGCATCAGAGTTTTTAGGGTCCTCAGAAAACATAACCACGATATCAATTATCCCAGTACCAGTATTTTCAATTTGAAAATTTAGTGTGTCAGATTGATCAATCATAGTTGTCGTAAATAAAACAGAGTCATTTTGAATGAATTCCCCATAGGAGTGTCCAAAAATATTTGAAATTTCTATGTGCAATGTATCACCATACTGGTAATCAATTATTTGAATTCCCCACAACAAAGGAACGTCAGATAGAGAGGTAGCATAAGAGGTATAAAATATGCCCCCAGGCATAATTTGAAAAGTTTCAGAAACATCATCAAACATCCCTTCAAAAAGAGAAGATACCAAAAAAGATTCATCCTCTGAAATATCAGAAGGAGTACTAGAAATTGCAATTAAAAGTGAAATCAAAATCAAAGTAAAACCAGCAAATGCAGTAATAGGACCACGTTTTTTCATGTTAGAAATTACTGATGGTTTTAATTATTGTAAAATGCATTAGGCAATACTAAAAAATTTAACGTCTAGTTTTCTTTGCTGGTTTTCTCTTAGCTGCAGTTTTCTTTGCTGGTTTTCTCTTAGCTGCAGTTTTCTTTGCTGGTTTTCTCTTAGCTGCAGTTTTCTTTGCTGGTTTTCTCTTAGCTGCAGTTTTCTTTGCTGGTTTTCT
>JABHXI010000116.1 GCA_018657375.1 Candidatus Nitrosopumilus sp.
CGATTCATGATCAAAACTTTCTTGAGAATCTGACGCATGTATGATATTTTCACTAAATCCCAATCCAAAGTCGCCTCTAATTGAACCAGGATCTGCTTCAAAAGATTTTGTAGCGCCAATCATAATTCTTGTAGTAGCAATTGCATTATTACCTTCAATAATAGCTGCTACAACTGGTCCAGACGTGATAAATGATGTTAGTTCGCCGAAGAATGGTTTGTCTTTATGAACGCCATAGAAATTCTCTGCTTGTGCTTGAGTAAAGGTAAACATCTTTAATTTTAAAAGTTTGAATCCCTTTTTTTCAAATCTGCATACAACTTCCCCAACTAAGTTTCTAGCTACAGCATCAGGTTTTACAATGAATAATGATTGTTCAGACAATTCTAATTCTTTCGAATTCCGCCTTTGACGAATTTCTTAGTCCATTTTAATTTTCTTGGATCACGTTTTAGAACCAATGCATTTTTTCTACATTTTGCTGAACAAAACCACAAAACAGTTCCATCATTTTTAGCAAACATTGTTCCAGAACCTTTAGCAACAGGTCTATCACAAAAATTACATGGTTTAACTAAAAGACTCATTCATAATCACCTATTTGATTTTCTTTGCTTCCCGTTCTGTTTCTCTTAACATTAAAATTTCATTCATCCTAACAGAACCTTTTACATTCCTTGTAAGGATTCTTCCTTTATCCTTACCAGTAAGAACTTTAACTCTAACTTGAATAACTTCACCGGCAATACCAGTTCTACCAACAATTTGAATAATTTGAGATTCTACTACTTCTTCAGTTGCACTCATTCTGCAGTCTTACCGCCTTTAAGTTCAGCAATTTTAGTGATAACTTGGTCGACGATGTGTTGTGCATCACCAGCGTCCAAAATTGCTGCAGCGGCTGAAGTAATATCAATACCTAATGACTTGCCTAATTCTGATTTACTTGGAACAAATGCATATGCTGCACCTTGTTCCTCACATAGAATTGGAAGATGTGCTACAACCTCTGGAGGTTCAACATCTTCAGCAATTACAATTAATTTACTAGTACCACGTTCAATAGCCTTTGTTGCTTCATTTGTTCCTTTTTTGACTTTACCGCTGGTTGATGCAACCCTAACGGCCTCTAAGATTGGACTAACCAAATCTTCAGGAGTTTCAAATTTTACATAGTAGGCTTTTCCCATAGTATTATCGAATCCTGTGATTGGTATTAAAAGTGTTATCTGGAAATGATTAACTTTACTTTTTGCAGAAATTTAAACAACAAAGCCTCTAAGTTCTCTTGACTTTCAGATTCAGCATAAATTCTAATGATCGGTTCAGTTCCACTTGGCCTTATCATAACCCAATTTTTAGAATCAATGGTAATTTTGATACCGTCAGAAACATCAGAATTTGGAAATTCTTCTTTTAAGGATAAAATGACTTTATGAACATCGTCAGGGGAACATTTCAATTTATCCTTGGTAGTGAAAGAAAACGGTAATTTAGAAATTTCATCAGATAACGAATTATCAGTACTAGCTAAAAAATCAAACATTAATGCCAAACTCATACATCCGTCTCGAACTTGATTGTGTTTTCCAAACATGAATCCACCATTTTCTTCAAATCCAATTAAAGCATTAGTTGAAACCATTTTTCTTGAAACTTCAACACTTCCTACTTTAGTACGAATGACTTTAGAATTATATTTTTTAGCAAGTAGTTCAGTGTTTGAACCGGAATTCAAACAAGTAACCACTAAAGAGTTTGGATTTTTATTTAAAATATGCTGAATAAGTATCAGCGCAGATTTATCACCAGTTAAAATATTTCCAAGTTCATCACAAAAAATACTTCTATCTCCATCCCCATCAAATGCAATTCCAAAATTAGCTTTGTTTTCTACTACAGTTTTTGAAAGAATTGAAAGGTTTTGAGGCGTTGGTTCAGAACCACGTCCTGGAAACATTCCATCAATGGTTTCATTAACGAGAATGGTTTCACATTTTATAGTTTCACAAAAATTTGGTGCAGAAACAATTTGTGCACCGTTTCCCAAATCTAAAACAACTTTGAAAGGTTTTGATTCTATAAGTTTAGAATCAATTTGGGACATAATTCCATCAAGGTAAGTTTCGATGGCTCTAGTTTCTTCTCCGGTAACGCCCCATTTTTCAGGATTGGTTATCCAAGTTTTTTTAGAATAAATATCTTCAATAATTAATTCATCGTCACGAGAAATTTCAACTCCATCACTTGCTGCAGGTTTAATTCCATTGTACTGTGGAGGGTTATGAGAAGCAGTAATCATTATTCCACCAGAATAGCCAAGAGTCTTTACTGCAAATTCAAGACAGGGTGTTGGAACAATTCCAGCAACATTACAGTCAATTCCTATCGAATTAAGAGTTGAAGCAATAATTTTACAAATTACAGGACTAGATTCTCGACCATCATAACCAATCAAAATAGGTCCTTTTTCAAAATAGGTTCCTAGGGCCAAAGTCATGTCATGAACGAATTCTAATGTAAAATCTTCAGAAAATACACCCCTAATTCCGTTGGTTCCAAAAAATTTTGCCATATTTTTACTCAATAATAGATAAATTTGTGTTTAATGGATAGGTCGTTGCGGGAGTCGCCCAGCCTGGTCAAAGGCGTAGGGCTTAGGACCCTATCTCTTAGGAGTTCGTGGGTTCGAATCCCACCTCCCGCACCAGTCTATTTCTATGAATGATTAATAATAAGAAAAAACCTGATCATACAAAGTCATGAAAAAAATAGTAGTAGGAATAACAGTTGTAGGTAAAGACAGAGAAGGAATTGTAGCGGCATTTACTAATTTTGCATTTTCTAAAGGCGGAAATATTGAAAAAGTGAATCAAAATGTAATCAAAAAAATTTTTGGAATGTATCTAGAAGTTTCATTTTCTAAAAAAGTAGACACAAAAAAATTTGATATAGAAATTGCAAAATTATCAAAAAAAGAAAAAATGGATGTAAATACACATCATGAAACTAATTTAGAAAAAAATATTGCAGTATTTGTAACAAAAGAACCGCTTTGTATTCAGACATTTATTGCAAATAAGAAATCACTCAAAGGCAGAATCTCAGTAATTATAGGTACAGAAAAATCATTAGAAATAATTGCAAAAAAAGCAAAAATTCCATTTATTGCAGTAGAGGAGAAAAATCAGGCAAAGGCAGAAGAACAAATTATTCAAATTTGTAAAAAATACAGTATTGATTTAATTGTGCTTGCAAGATATATGAGAATACTCAGTCCTAATTTTGTTTGGAGATATCCAAACAGAATCATCAACATACATCCATCACTATTACCTGCATTTCCTGGTGCGTCAGCATATGCTCAAGCTTATGAAAGAGGCGCAAAAATTGTCGGTGTAACATCGCACTATGTAACAGAGAATTTAGATCAAGGACCAATTATTTTTCAAGATGCAGTTAAAGTGAATTCAAATGACACATTAGAAAAAATAAAAACAAAGGGACAGAAACTTGAAGCAAATACATTACTCAAAGCAACTAAAATGCATCTAGAAAATAAATTGGAAGTACGTTGGAGAAAAGTCCACATTAAATCAGAGTGAATGATATGGTAGATTGATGATTGTCATTCAAACACAACAGTGGAGAAACAGAATTGAGAAATTACTTGATGTAATTAATTATAATGGATTTGAAATAATTGGAGAAGTAAAAATAAAAGGAGAGTTTGCTTTTACAGAATAAGGTATACTGCTAATTTGTAATCATGATCTTTAAACTTTCAAGTTGCAAATGTTATTCAAGTAATACTTTACACAATGTTTTGACGGGATTCTATGAGATGAATCTTTTGACACCATGTACTATTGTAAAAAAACACACTCCGCCGTAGCATTACGTAACGTAAACTAAAAGCTCTTTTTTAAAATCAGATTTATTTTTCAGA
>JABHXI010000117.1 GCA_018657375.1 Candidatus Nitrosopumilus sp.
ACAAACCAAAAACCTTAATCACTAGATTAGATCACATAAAACCATTCGGTGTATGATTATGGAAGAAGTACAAAAAAAACAAGCAATTTCCCTTTCTGAAGTAAAAGAAATTTTAGGTAAAGTTGACGTTGAAGAAATGGATCAAATTCAACGTTGGACATATGATTATGTTTCAAAATTTTCATCTGTAGATGCTAAAGATGCAAAGACCATGAAAAAACAACTTATCAAAGATTGTGAATTAACAGAGGACGAAGCTGTTGAAATTGTTAATATCAGACCAACAAGTATGGCTGAATTACGTTCATTTACATTCGGTTGGAAAAAGTTAATTCTTGCTGAAACCCTGGAAAAAATACTCAAAATAATCCAGGAGCATTCCTAATTTTTCTGGAGCATTAATTTTTGCATCGAGCACAATCCTCTACTCGAAAGTATGAAGAATATGCATATGTTTTAGATTTTGATCCAAGAGGAAAATCTTCCACTATACGTGGAAAGAACGGTATTATTATCACTGCCCTCGGTGAGGACGGATTAACTATTTTAGAAGTTTTAGGCATTTCAAATTCTACTTTTGAAATTGGAGAAAAAATTTACATTGGCAAGACCGATAGAACTAAAATTCTATCTGTATTGGGTAAAATGGAATATGATGATATTTCGTCATCTGCTCAAAGTGAATTACCTACTATAATTGAAAACATTGTAACTGCTAATGAATCAAAATTTGTTGAATATCTTAACAATGCAAGACCGTTAACTCCGCGTATACATGCCCTTGAATTAATTCCTGGAATTGGAAAAACATACATGAAAATAATGTTGGAAGAAAGGGAAAAGAAAAAATTTGAAAGTTATGCTGACTTGAAAGATCGAGTTGGGTTCAAGGATCCTGTAAAACATATCTCTGAAAGAATTTTACATGAAATTTCTGGTGAGAGTAGAATGAATCTCTTCGTTAAAAGATGATAAAACGTAAATTATTGGGACAACATTTTCTTAACTCAAAATCTATTGCAGAATTTATTGTTGATGAATCCCATATTTCTAACACTGATGTTGTTTTTGAAATTGGAACTGGACTTGGTATACTGACGCCATTATTGTGCAAAAAAGCTCAGAAAGTTATCTCAATTGATGCTGATGAACGTCTAATTAGAAAGGCTAAATCTAAATTCTCTACACTTCATAATCTTATGCTGGAGTCCGGTGATGGTTTTAAGAAAAAATATTCTTTTACAATTTTTGTCTCCAACCTTCCTTATTCTAGAAGTAAAGATGCTATTGAGTGGTTGGCACAGAACTCTTTTTCTCATGGGGTGATCATGGTCCAAAAAGAATTCGCAGAAAAACTTCTTGCACAGTCAAAAAATAGACGGGCAATTAGCATAATTGCAACTTATGCTTTTGATATTACAAAAATATCCGATGTTGGAAAGAATAATTTCTCACCTCCTCCAAAAATTGACTCTGTAATTTTAAAAATTTCTAAAAAAATCGATATGGATCAAAAATTAATTTCTACCATTAATGATATCTTTTCTTATAGGCGAAAAACTGTTAAAAATATTTTAAAACAATTCAATAAACAAAGTTCTATAGAGAAACGTGTTGACGAACTTTCAGGAGATGAGATAATTGATCTTGGAAAACAAATTCTTGCAAAATGATGAGTATCCTCCATCTGAGGATACTTTTTTTATTGCAAATAACATTGAAAATGAAAAAGGAGATTGTGCTCTAGATATTGGAAGTGGTTCTGGATATCTTACAAAACTGCTTTGCAAAAATTTTTCTTTTGTTGTTGGAACTGATATTAATTATCATGTATTACAACACCAAAGCTCTTACAAAACAAATAATTTGATTTGTTGCAATGGTTCAGATGCATTAAAAATAACATTTGATTTCATTGTTTGTAACTTACCTTATCTTGCAACTGATGAAATTTTAGATGTTTCAACTGATGGGGGTATTGAGGGATTTGAAATACCTAAAAAGATATTTGATTCAGCTTTGAAAAATCTTAAAAACACTGGAAAATTCATTTTTGTAACTTCTTCTTTGTCCAACTATCAAAAACTCATAGATTACGCTGAAAAATTAGGTATGAAAACTACTATTATTGCAAAGAAAAAACTATTTTTTGAAGAATTAATTCTTGTAGAGGCAAAAAATTAAGAATTTTTATCAAGTAGAATCATTTAATTTCCCATATTTTCAGGAATATGATATGCCGGGGTAGCTCAGCCTGGTTAGAGTGCCAGTTCAATTGGTAATCTCTAACGGTTCTCCAACTAAGGCAATACTCATAATCTGGAGGTCGCGAGTTCGAAACTCGCCCCCGGCACACAGATTATTCTTAAAAATTTACAAGCACCCGCTTAGACTAAAGAGACTCATCAGCACCGCAATGGATACAGCAGGTTTTATCTAAAATAGAAAAATATGCAAAACTGTGGACAAACCCTTTCTTACAATTCATAAGATTGTGATAAATCCATTAATGATGAAGTATCCTATCGAAATTAGTATCGATCTAGATGTAATTTTCTTGCGTTAGATGAACAAATATGATTAAAACAAAATAGCAGCATTCTAAATGAAATAATATTTGAAAAGTCTAAGAATAGTATTCCTTGAATCCCTTGTCTGTTGGCAGCAATTCTGTTTTCATACCCATTAGTCCTGGTTTTTGCTGAGTTTTCATTAAACCATTTGTTTCCAAATCTTCTAAAATGGAATTCAGTTCTTCATTCGTTAAGCCTGTATTTTTTTGAACGTTTTCAAATAATTTTACTCCTCTATGCAATTCACCTAAAACAAGCATGTTTTTGGTTTGAGGCTTGGAAGACTTTGGAATTTCTTGGGCTTCGGTTGGAGTTGATTGAAATTGTTTATCCGATTGCTCTTCATACCTGTTAAAATCTGATTCAAATTGCCTTTGAGGCATTTCCTGAGATTGAAATCCGCCAAGTTTGAATTTTTTCAAAACACGGGGCAAAATACGAGCTAACGGAACCATTAAGAAAATAATAAGATAAATCCATGAAAAGTCAGCTTCCATGATAGTACATGTAAGAAACAGGATAAATCTGTTGAGGCGATGCTTTTAGAATGAAAAAGAAAATTATGATGGGTATAATAATAGCAAAAATTTAGTATATCAGATGTCAAAATATCAATCATCCTCACCTAACGTAAACCTGGGTGGAGCTAAAATAATTCTTGCAGCAATACTTGTTCTAATCATAATTGGAGTTGTAGCTTCAGCATCAGTAAAAATAGTAGAATCCGGTAATAGAGGAGTACTCACGCATTGGAGTGCAGTAGATTTAACATCACCACCACTTGACGAAGGTATTCACTTTGTTGTTCCATTTCAAGATGAAGTAGTTCAAGTTGAAGTTCGTACTCTAAAGTACGATAAAGAAACTAGAAGTGCATCAAAAGATCTTCAAACTGTGGAGACCACAGTAACTGTAAACTATCAGGCAGATGGAACAAAAGTTAACTATCTTTACAAAGAAATTGGTTTAGATTATGAAAATAGGGTTATTGGACCTGCAGTTGAAGAAACAGTAAAACAAGTTACTGCAAATTATAATGCTGAAGAACTAATTACTAAAAGACCACTAGTTAAGGGAGATATTGAAAATGCAATCAGAGACAGATTAAATCAATTCTATGTCAACACAGAAGTAATTTCAATTACAGATTTCGAATTTTCACCATTATTTGCTCAAGCAATTGAATCCAAAGTAGAAGCAGAACAAAAAGCCCAAAAAGCAGAAAATGATCTTATCAGAATAGAAGTTGAAGCAAGACAACTAGAAGCTCAAGCAGTAGGTTTAGCAGCAGCAAATATTGCAGAGGCACAAGGTGAGGCTGAAGCAATTTCAATTATCAACAATGCATTATCGCAAAATCCATATTATCTAGAATGGCTAAAGACACAAGCATGGGACGGTAAACTTCCACTAGTAGTAGGTGAAGGCGGAACTCCATTCATTTCGATTCCAACTAATCCATAAGACCACAAGTAAGAATCACTGGTCTCTAGTTTTATGATGAAATAACTAAGTGGTGACTATTGTTCTCTAGTTTTATAATAAAATAGAATATAGGGATTATTTTTCTTTATTTTTTTCATTGTCTCTGATTGCATCATACATTGCTAGAAATTGTTCTGGTTCATTTTTTGTATAATTTTTTTCAAGTTTCTGAATTTCTTGAGGCGATAATGACTCCCCCTTACTTTCATGATATTCTTGAATTATTTGAGAAGGAGTCTTATCAATATTGTATTTTTTAAGCGTTTGAATTATTGATCGTTTAGATAATAAATTTTGCAAAAGTAATTTGTACACTAGATAAGAAGAGAGTGCAATTACAGTAACTATCAAAATGGGTATTATGATGATAGGTGCCATACATTACTAGGAAATAATTGTATATTTCATTGTTATTCTTTTTCTAGTGGCAGAACGTCTTCTTTGAAAAAATCAAGTTAATGTTAAATGTAGTATTTTGATATTTTAAATAAATTGGGAGAATTTCAAGAATTTACAGAGGCATTATTTGCACAATTATCCGTTGAAATTGATGAAGAGAAAGAAATTATAAAATTAGCAAGTAGGGCAAATGACGACATAGGTCAAAAAGCGGAATTTGATAAATTAGAAGACATTGCTGCAGATATTTTTTCAAACTACAAAGAAAAAGTAGAGGAATTTCTAGGAATAAACATCCCCAAAAATATCGAATTAAAATTTCCAGAACTAACAGATTTAAAAATATTGAAGGGAAAAAAAGTATTTGCAGACAAACAATCTAAAGAATTTGTAACCGACCTATTCGGTGCAGTTGCAAAAGAAAATAAAACAAGGATTGCAGAATTAATGCAAGAAGACACTGCAAAATATTTGGTGTATTCCACATATGCAATTCAATACATTTCTAAAATTACGACAACATATGGGGACTATCTGGACTCAATAATTTATTTGAATAAATTTATTCTGTCCCGGTACCCAAAAATAATTCTACATAAACAAGGTGAGCCATATGAATCAAAATTTGATAGTGTAAACTCTGGATACATAGGAGCAGTAAAAATGACCGTTATTGAGGAATTAATTCACGCCATACAGGAAAATTTACAACAAGTAAATAAAAATGCGGCAATGGAAGTAAATAAAATAAATGAAGAACTAGCAAGCATAATCCTATCCTTAGACACTGAAACAATAAACAAACTTTCAGAGTATTGCCAATTACAATCTGTTCCAGATGATTTTCCATTTGCAAAAAAAGCAAATCTGTTTTTCTTTTTGAATCCAGATCATTTCTTAATTGAACAGATAGGACCAGATGTGATGACATTCACTCACGTGGAAATAGATCCAAAAATAGGAGAATCAATTCCACAACTTTTAGATATTTATAAAAAATGGCTAGTTCCAATACAGCAACACCATGCAGCATTTACAGCAATGGAGGGAATGGCAGCTTTTGCAATTGAAAATATCTTAAAGGACGATAAGGATTTTCAAAACTATCTTACCACGTTTATGGGGACTGATTTTTCAGCATACCAAGTACGAAAAAGTATGGGCAAAGACTTCACCAAGACGGTGTATGAAAAATTAGGCACAACCACATTCAAAAAAATGATTGAAATTCCTCCAAACACAAAAGAATTGAAAGATCCTCAATTATACCTAAAAAAACTGAGTTAGTAATATTGAGTGAAAAATTTGATCCACTAGTTGCAGAATGGATATCCTTTGTAAAAAATCCAAATTTTAACTTGATTGAAAAATGTTTGAAATTTTCACAATTAATAGAGTATCCTGATTTGCATGTTGAAGAATATATTAAAAAAATTAATTGGATTGGAACGTCATTAAAAGAATCCCTTAACGGTGTAAAAAATCCAACATACCTAATATCCATGTTAAACGAGCATCTCTTTGAGAATTTGGGCTATAGTGGGGATGACGATGATTACTATAATCCAAAAAATAATTTTCTAAACGAAGTAATTGACAGGAAATTGGGCATTCCAATTACAATATCCATTCTCTATGTTGAAATTGCAAAATTAATTGGACTGGATCTTAAAATTGTAGGATTTCCAAGTCACATAGTAGTAAAATACAATGAAGAGATGATTTTAGATCCATATTATGATGGGCGTTTATTGGACATAGACGATCTTCAAGAAATTTTAAATGCAAATTTTAAAGGAGAGTTGGAATTTAAACCAGAGTTTTTAGATGAAGTAACATCAGAACAATTGCTTATCAGAATGGTTCGTAATTTAAAAAATTCATACATACAATCATTTGTGTATGACAAGGCATTGCGCTGTGTAAATATGGCATTAGCAATTGAACCTGAAGCTCCCGAGGACATCAGAGATAAAGGGATTTTAGAACAGAGATTACTAAATTCTGAAAAAGCATTAGAGTATTTGAATAAGTATTTAGAAATAAATCCTAATGCCGATGATGTGGATTTTATTTTAGAATTGATTAGAAGTATAAAGACAAAAAATTAATCAAAGTATAGAATCGATATCTTTTCCTTCTTTGATCAGAGATATTTCATGACGAGCAATTTTATTTTTAAATGCCCCTTTGATAATGTCTAATTCACTACGAAGTAATGCAATTTCATCTTCAAGTTTTGCAACTCGTTCATAGATAGTTTCAGCTTCTGAACTCATAATTACTTATGAATAAAAAATTCTCTTAAAAAGTTATTGGTGAATCGTTTGATTATTGCAAAAATTGTAGGTTATAATTCAAATTCTTGACGACATTTTTCACATTTGGCTCTTTCTTCCCCAGGTGAGCCTAAAAGGAATATTTTTCCAATTGTATGACATAGAGGACATAATCCAGTAGTGGCATTTTTTGGACCTGTACGAATAATTTTTTGACTTTTTCTGCGTCCCATAAAAAATCACACTAA
This sequence comes from Candidatus Nitrosopumilus sp., assembly GCA_018657375.1. Taxonomy (GTDB): domain Archaea; phylum Thermoproteota; class Nitrososphaeria; order Nitrososphaerales; family Nitrosopumilaceae; genus Nitrosopumilus. The sequence continues at coordinate 6,985 of JABHXI010000117.1, forward strand.
ACCGGTCTATTAAGTTTTAATGGCGCGAGGAGAGGGATTCGAACCCACGAGTTCTTGCGAACATGAAATTAGCAATCTCACGCCCTACCAGGCTAGGCGACCCTCGCACAATAAGGATTGGGGGTATCTGTAAATAAATTGATTCGTTTCTCTAACTGACTGTGAATTCATTATTTTAGGAATATGTAGAATTAATTAGAAGTGTATGTAAATACTGCAATAGTGAGTAAAAAATCAGTAGTAATGAAAGGGGATGGTATTGGTCCTGAGGTTGTAGATTCCATGTTAAGGGTTCTAAAGGAATGCAACTTTCAATCAGAATTAATTTTAGCAGAAGTAGGATCCGAACAGTGGGACAAAAATGGAAGAAAAGATGCGTCATATATTCCAGAATCCACTATGAATGCATTAGAGCAGGCAGATTGCTGTTTCAAAGGTCCAACCACCACAATTCCTGTTCCGGGAGCACCACGAAGTGTTGCAGTTACATTAAGACAGAAATTTGATCTTTATGCAAATATTAGACCAACTAAAACTTATGATAGATTAACACCAAACAGAAAATTAGATTGTGTCTGTTTTAGAGAAGCAACTGAAGGACTCTATACCGGCGTAGAAACAAAAATTACAGATGATGCGGCAATAGCGATTAGAAAAATAACTCGACCCGGAAGTAGGAGATTGGTTGATTCTGCGGTAGATTGGGCAAATAAATTTGAAATGAAAAAAATGGTTGCAATTACAAAAAGAAATATTTTAAAACAAACAGATGGAATATTTTGGGAAGAGACACAAAAAGCAGTTGAAGGAACTGGAATAGAGTTATCAGAAATTTACATAGATAACATGGCACAGCAAATGGTAATTGCAACGGAACAGTTTAACGGTTCAGTGTTAGTTAGTACCAATTTATTCATGGATATTATTTCAGAACTTGCATCAGCTTTAGTAGGTTCAATTGGATTAATTTACTCTGCAAATATTGGAAAGGATTATGCAATGTTTGAGGCCGCACATGGAAGTGCTCCGCAATTTACAGGTCAAAATAAAGTTAACCCCACAGCAACTGTGTTATCAGGAGCTTGGATGGCAGATTATATGGGAGAGAGAGACGTGAGGGATGCAATTTTTGGTGCAACTGAGCAAGTGATTAATGAAGGAAAAGTAGTAACATGGGACATTGGCGGTAATGCAACAACTACGCAAATGACCGATGCGATTATTGAATATGCAAAAGATAGGTTAAAAAAATAATTAATTTTTTAATTTCTAGATAGGTTTCTGTGTTTTTAATTAATCTGGATATTTTATTTTAGATTTTTCCATTCTACTTCCTCATTTTTTACCCAGAGGAATTTCTTTTGTAATGCTGCTGTGTATAATTTCTCCCATTCAGCTCCAACTTCCTCAGTCCATGCTTTGAAAACACGTGGATCTATGTAGTTTCTAAGAGAAGTTCCGATGGCATAATCTTTGGTTTTTTCTGATAAATCTAATTGAAGTTCTAATTTCTCTAATCTTTCTTTGTGTTTTGATTTTTGTTTCTTAATTTGTTGATTTAATGTCTTGATTCTCTTTGTTTTACTTTTCTTTTGAGTATCTGTTTTCGGTTCAGTTGACTCGACTTTTTTCAGATTTTCTTGAGTTTTTTTCCATGCTTGTTCTTTTTCTAATTTTTTAAGAGTATCTCGTTTCTTTTGTAATGTCAGTTCGTATGTTTTAGGTATAGTTCTTTTATGGTTGCACATCATTGCAGCTTCCAAGTTTGCTAATTTGGCATGGTATAGTTTTTCATTTGCTGTTTTCCCCTTTATGTTATCATGCTCTACCAGGTATTTTCTTACAACTGCTGTTGCCAGATACGTTCTAAACACTTTGGCAGTTAATCCTTTTACAATTCCTGAATAGTATTGATTAACGTGTCTTGATGTAATGTCTTCAAAAATTTCATCTTTTGGTTTTTTCTTTTCAATTATTTTTTTAATATTTTCGTGGAATTGCTTATCGTGACCTTCAGCTACTACTGTTTCTTGCCATCTGACACTATCTTTACCTAGAAAATCAAATTCAATTGTTTTTGCTGTAATTTTGATGTGCTCTTTTCTAAGAGTTGTGGCACCCACAGTATCTGCCTCGTCTGGGTCTTTTTCATCCCCTACTCTCATAGCAGTTCTATAGATCAAATAACATGCAGTGGATATTCTGTTAATTTTAGGATCTTTGCTTTTCATGTCTTTTACTATTCTATCTTTAATTTTTTCAATTTCGTTTCCTAGTTTGACTGCTTTTTCATATTTTTCTTTATCTCTATCTTGTTTTAGTCCTGAAGTGTCTGCAAGCCACACGTATTTTCTTTTTTCTGTAAGGACATCCATCCAACTGGCTAACCACATGGAATCATTATCATGAACAATTTTACCCCAATCTCCTTCTGGTATTTTTGCATCTTTTCCAAGGTTCAATGTTACATCTTTTGCTGTAACTCTAGGTTTCCATTTCCCTCTTAGTGGATGTTCTCCTCTACCTATGAATATTCCTGGAGGTTCTGCCATGTAATTTCCAACTTCGACATCTTTTCCATCCATAACGGCAATGCCGTATTTTATTTTTAATTTCTCTCGTAGTTCTTTTCTTTTTACAGATAATGCTTTTCTATCTTCCTTTGTCATCATTTCTTTGAGGTCTTTTTCTTTATCTACGATTTTGTAGGCGTTTGAAAAATCAATATCTTCGTATAGCGTTTTTTTAAATTTTGAATCTAATGTTTTGGCAAAATCTTTTGTAAAATTCTTTTGAAAAACCTTGTCTTGCGCATACGGTGTATCTTTTTTCTTTGCCCACTGATAGATCATCTCTTCTTGATTGATATCAAGATTTATGGTGTCTCCTTTGACTTTTATCGTAATTCCCTGTTTCTCATATTTCGGAGGGAACAGGATTCCATTATGTTGTAATTTTTTCCATTTCATTTTATCATTGTGGACTTTGACAAAAACTCTGTTCCATCTGTATATAATTTAACGCACAGTACTTTTTAGCCTGGAAATAGCTCTTTACTCATATATTTTTCAAATTCTATATCTGTTTTAGACTGTTTTGCTTCAATAAACATGGCTGCATCTGTTCCTACAATATATCGTGGTAGAATTTCATCACTGTGTATTGCTTTCATGATTACATCTGCAACTTGTGATGGGGCTGTTCCCATTTGTGCCATCATTTTAAGACCTGCTAAAATATGATCAGTTAATTCTTTGTATTTTGGATCTGTTTTTGATTCTGGAACTTTCATAGCATTGAAAAAGTTTGTTTTGATTACACCTGGCTCTATCAACATGACTTTAATTCCAAATTGACCTAGTTCGTATCTTAGACACTCACTAAATCCTTCTAATGCAAATTTTGCGCTAATGTAAGCTGAAGATCCTGGCAATCCTATTTTTCCGACAACTGAACTCATGTTGACTATGATTCCTGATTTTTGTTTTCTCATAATTGGAGATACCTCTTGAATTATTCTTACGATGCTGAAAAAATTTGTCTCAAACTGTTTTCTAAAATCATTTAATGATATGTCTTCAGTACATCCAAATTGACCGTACCCTGCATTGTTCACCAAAATATCTAATCTTCCATGTTCTGTAGATATTTTTTTAATTACTGAAATTATTGATTCTTCTTTATCTACGTCTAATTCTATAATTTTTATTTTAAGATTTTCTTTTTTTGCCGCATACTCTAATTCTGTTCCCTTACTTACATCCCTCATACTTGCAAATGTTTCGTAGCCATCTCTTGCTAGTGCTAACACTGTTTCTAATCCGATTCCTGATGAACTACCTGTTACAAGAGCAACTTTTTCCACAATTATCTTGTTTTTTTCTTATATTTATCCCATTTTGATTTTTCTATACTAACAGTACAATCCACACACGATTACTATCGTGTGCTGTTTTCATGTTTTAGATTGGGATTTGAGATATTTTAGATTTGATCAAGGCTATTTTTTTAGAATCGTTTCCTAATTCCAATTACAACCATGGTTATTCCAATCAAACCCATTCCGTTTTCTAAGAATGACTGGTATTTACAAAAT
>JABHXI010000118.1 GCA_018657375.1 Candidatus Nitrosopumilus sp.
TCGTTAGATCTTTTATTAAATTTGTATGATGTTGTATTTCCTTATTATATTGATGTTAAGGTAGTTCCACAATTACACAAATTTATTGGAGCCCCATAAACTTGGCACGCGTATGAAAATCAGATTAGGTTCAAATACTAGAAAAAATTGATGAAATACAAAATGGACGATGAACGTGTACAAAAACTTGTTAGGGAGTTAATTATTGAGCTGGGCGAAGATCCAACTCGTGAAGGCCTAAGAGAGACTCCTACCAGAATTGCAAGTATGTATAAAGAAATTTTTGCTGGATATGACTCAGATTCACAATTATCTGTACAATTTTCTGAAGACTCTGATGTAGTAATTGCACGAGATATTCAATTTTATTCTATGTGTGAACATCATATGTTACCATTTTATGGAAAAATACACATTGCATATTCACCAAATGGCAGAGTTTTTGGAATATCTAAACTAGTAAGATTAGTTGAAAAGTATTCAAAAAGATTACAAATTCAAGAGCGCTTAACAAAAAATATTGCTGATGAGTTATACTCTCAAGGCGTAAAGGGTGTAGTGGTCTTTGCTGATGCTGAACATCTTTGTATGAAAATGCGTGGAGTTAGAAATGACGCAACTCTTTCCTCATCTGCATTTAGAGGAATTTATGAAAATAAGGAAGAAAAAGAGAGTATTATGGCACTAATTAGAAAACGTGCTTCAAATTCTTTCCCATAATACTCAAAAATTAAATAATCAATATTTTTCATTATTAATATGGGAAAAGCAAATCCGTATGTCCACATTCCAAAAGAATCTTGGCCTAATTGGACCTGGTATGCAATAGAATGCGTTGCTCTTATTGTAATTGCTTTTTTCTCAGCAGTTCTAATTACTGATACATTTGAAGGATTAACTACTGAACAACATAATTATGTAATTACAGGAATTTTTGCATCATTCTTTTTAGTTTGGTATGTTGTAATTAGAGGATTAATTCTAAAAAAGAAAATTTTAAAATAAATACTTTAGATTTATTTCAAATATTTTGTTTTATCTTTAATTTTGGCTTCTTTAAATGCAATTTTTCTATTATTGCAAGATTCACAAAGTCCACAATGATATTTTTTATTTGAGTAACAACTCCAAGTTTTAAAAATTGAATCCCCCAAATTTTTTATTCCTGTTTTTAATAAATCACTTTTTGATAATCCCTTACGATATGGTGACCAAATTTCAATACTTTTTCGTAATTTTGAATTAATTCCATCTATTTCCCCTTCATTAAACGCATTTTCTAATTTTTTTGCAAATTTTGGTCGACAATCAGGATAATTTGTATCTCCTGTATGTGCACCATATGCAACGAGAGATGCATTAAGTGTAAAAGCCCATGCAGATGCTATTGAAAGAAATACCGCATTTCTAATTGGAACTACAATTGAGTATTCAAATTTGGTTGGAATTTTTCTTTTTGAACTTGTTAAAACATTTGAATTTCCATAAAGATTTTTCATAAAACCAATATCAATTATTTTATGCTCTTTTAATCCCAGTTTTTTTGCAAAAGATTTTGCGGCAGCAATTTCCATACTTGCTTTTTGTCCATATGAAAACGTAATTCCGTATAATTCGTATTTTGATTTTAAATATGAAACTGCACATACAGAATCAACCCCTCCACTAAATACTATAACAGCTTTTTTCATAATTTATCATCTAATTATTTTTTATATCTATTGCACCTTTACTTGGTTTGGATATTATTGTCTTACATTCAATATTTGCAGATGCAAATCCTTTTGACATTGCATTACTAATTTTTTTTAAGTCAAATGAATTTTTTGAAAATGCAATTACTGATGGTCCTGCACCACTAATTGTAACGCCATATGCCCCAGCTTTTAGTGCATTTTGTTTAACTTTTTGATATCCTGGAATCATATGTTGTCTTGCAGGCTCTACAATTACATCTTTAATTGAATTTCCAATTAATTCAGGATCTTTTTTCATAAATCCTGCAACAATTGATGATGCATTTGATATATTTAAAACGGCATCAGTTAATTTTACTTTTTTAGGAATTACGCCTCTTGAAACCTTTGTTTTCTTTTTTGGAACATCTATTTTTGGAACTGCAATGCACATTCTTAGATTCATAGGCGGATCTATTGTAATTACATCTAATGGATCTGTTTTAACAATAACAAATCCTCCTAAAACTGACGCTGCAACATTATCATAATGAATTGATCCAGCACTTGCTTTTTCACCAAATCCTGCAAATTTTACTAAAGAATTTGGATTTAATTTTAATTTAAATAATTTATTAAACGCAACTGCACTTGCAGCAGCAGATCCAGCACTACTACCCATTCCAAATCCGGCAGGTATTCCTTTTTTTATTTTAATTTCAATACCATCTTTGATTTTTAATTCCCTTTTCATGTTTTTTATTACTAATCCGGCAGTGTTACTTTCTGGATTTGTAGGAATGTCATCATCTGTAATTATTGTAATTCCACTTTTTATTTTTGTTAATGTAATTTCATCATAAAATGCATCTATAGCTAGTCCAAACGTATCAAATCCTGGGCCTAAATTAGCTGTAGATGAGGGTGCTCTAACTGTAATTTTTGTTGCCAACTAGTCCTCTGCCTCCTCTCCCAAATTGAGAATTCTACTAAGTGCACTTTCAAGATTAACAATACCTTCACCCGTTGAATTTGAAATTGGAATCAATGCTTCTTCAAATCCATTAAGATTCAATCCACGTAAAATACTTGTAGTCAATGCATATGTTTCTCCATCTGTATCTTTAGAAACTGCATTTTCTAATGTATTCAAGCTTGTTGACCATTGCAGTATCTCTGCTAGTTTGGTATCTATTACATCTGTTTTTGTTATTACATTTATTGTTGGTAAATTAAGTCGTAATCTAATTGATGTTGCAAGTAATGTAATTGAAACAAAATTTGTAGGTGTAGTAACTATTGCTCCATCAAAAAGAAAAATACTTGCTTTTTCATCAGATCTAATATTATCTACAATAAAACGACCACTGGAACGATATGCAAATAATTCAATTTGACCTGGCGTATCGACAATTAGATAATCTGGATTTTTTTGATCTACTTCATTTTGTATTTCATCAATTTTTGATGCAATCAAATCATTTGCCATCACTAGTGCTCCATTTGGTCCCAAACTGTATTGTTGCATTATTGAAACATAGTCCACATAATCTCTAACATCTACATCACAATTGTATGGCATACTCTCAACACCTGGATCTAAATTTAACACAGCAGCACTCGCTCCATTTCTTGTATAGTATTCAAGTAATTTTGATGTAAGTGATGATTTTCCTGAACCAGCTGTTCCAGTAACAAAAATTGTTTTCAATCTTGTCTTGATTTCTTCTCTTTGCTTATATTTCAAACTAGATGACTTTCAAAGAAATTTTAGTCAAAAATTTCTTTTATAATTATTTTAAATTTGAAATTAGTCAAAAATTCATAAAATATCGATATAATCATGTTTTTTATGCTTATTTTTAGGCACAATAATTTGATGACTAAAATTTCATCAACTTTCATATTTGATTATTTAAAAAAAATATCAAATGAACTGGAGACTAGTTGCCATACCTATTACTTTAATCCCTATTTTCATTATTGCAATCCAATTTGATATTCAAATTGATGATATTCTAGCAATTGGTCTTTTTCCATTTATTGGAGCTATAGTTGCAATGATGATTAAACTAGTTTTACAAGGAATAAAATTTGCATATATTACAAAAAAATATCTTGGTAACACTGATTCATTTTTAAAATTAATTGGTGTTAGAGTTGGTAGTGAATTTATTAAATTTACAACTCCAATGTTCATTGGAGCAGAATTTATTGTAATTTATTATTTGAAGAAAAAGGGAGTAGAACTTTCAAAAGCAACATGGATTGCACTTGTTGATATTGTTACTGAAGTACTAGCAGCAGGTTTGTTATCTATGTTAGCAGGAATAATTGCATTATTGAATGGAGCATATATTGTTGGAATTGTTATTTTAGCTACTAGTGTTTCTATTACATCTTTATGGATGGTGATGTTCTTTTTATCTTCTAAACATACATTCCAAGTTCCAAATATTTTAGAAACACTTGCTAAAAAATTAGGAAAAGAAAAGGGAAGCAAAATTATTAATCAAACAAATGACTGGATGGAAGAAACATGTACCATGATTAGAGATAATATACAAACTCCAGAATCTAAAAAAATATTTACAATTTCATTCTTTTTTTCACTTGCATCATGGTCATTCTATGGAATATCTTTCATGATTATAGCAATGGGAACAGGGTATCTAATCAATGCATTTGATTCAATAATGGCCGTTATGGGTGCAAATGCAATTGGAAATCTACCAATTACTATTGGTGGTTCAGGTTTAGCTGAATTTGGTATTGTATCTTATCTAAACAATTTAAATCCATTTGATTTTACTATAACTGAAGGAATTGTAGGTTGGGATGCCGTAATTGGTTGGAGAATTGCAACATATTATGTTCCAATAGCAATTACGTGGATATTATTAGTAAAATTAGCCTTGAGTAAAATTCCAAAAACACCGAATGAATAGAAACCACTTTATCATTAAATGATTTTTTTTATTTGTGGATTTTAAAAATAAAGTAGTTTTAATCACAGGAGCATCATCTGGAATTGGTAAACAAACTGCAATAGAATTTGCAAAATCAGGTTCAAGTATTATTTTAGTTGCAAGAAGAAAAAATAAGCTTGAGCAGGTAGAAAATGAGTTAAAAAAATTTAATGTAAACACGTTAGTTTGTGTCTGTGATGTTTCAAAAAAAGATCAAGTAGTGGAAATGTCTAAAATTGTTATTGCAAAATTTACTTCCGTTGATATTTTAGTTAATAATGCTGGTTTTGCAATTTATGGCTCTATATTTGATCTTTCAATAGATGAGATTGAATCTCAAATGGAGACCAATTATTTTGGTATGGTTTATTGTACAAAAAATTTTCTTCCATTAATGCTAAAGAAAAAATCTGGACATATAGTGAATGTGGCATCTGTTGCTGCAAGCTTTGGATTACCTGGAATTGCTTCATACTGTGCATCAAAATTTGCAATGTTAGGATTTTCTGAAGGTCTTAAACATGAACTTGCTGGAACTGGAGTTGGAGTTACAGTTGTTAGTCCAATAATGGTAGAAACTGATTTTTTTAATCATCCATCTTTTGAAAAAATTCCAAAATACTCGCCAACATCACTAAATTCTAAAACCGTTGCTAAAGCAATTCTAAAAGCTGCAAATTCATCTAGACTTGAAATCATCACTCCCTCAATAGTACGTGTTGCAGTGTGGCTAAAACATACGTTTCCTTATTTAATTAATCCTGTTTTAGGAAAGTCTTTCAAAAAACAGTTGGATTCAACAGAATCTGATTAGTTCTATTATTCGATATTGTCATCTGATGATTGACTAGAATCACTCTCATCTATCAATTTAATTGATTTTAATTTAAAATCATAAATTGCACTCATTTCAATTTCTTTTTCTTTTTCCAAAAACTCTGAAACTTTTTTACTTAACGGCGCTTTGTGTTGTTCAAAAGTAAATTCATAAACAATACCTTTTTCTAATTCTGAAATTTTAATTTTTTCTGGCACATCCATTGTAACGATTTGTCTTCCGTCTTCTACAGGGTCATACAATTGAGTATCTATTTTATTGTCTTCTTGATACATTTCTAGAACATACCCTGAAATTTTCATTTTTTTAGGTTTTTCAAATTTAGCATTCTGAATTTCATCAGTAACCCACTCTGGAATATCGTCTTTCTTTTTTACCATATTAAATTACCACTAACTGTCTAAATTTTTATCTTTTTTACTTTTATTCCACCATTCAAGATAATCATCACTCTTATCATCACGTGTTTTCTCTTTTTGATTTAATTTGAATCTAATATCTGATATTTGTTCTCTTGAGGCATATAATCCGCATTTTTTACAAATGAAATTTTTTGTATTTTTATCCATTTCCATTGGAATTTCAACTTCATCATATAGTTTGTAAAGATCTTGTTTATCCCTGTTTTCTTCTTCTACATCTTCTTCATATTTAGCTAGAATTTTCTTCTTTGCTCTTGCTGTACATTCAGGACAAACAACCAATGAAATTTAAATTAATTTTTTCCATAAAAGCGTTCGCACGTTCTTTCTTGATCGATATTTTATCCGGCACGCGGATTTTTTCATCATCCCTTGCGGTCCGTTCGCCCATCGAAATCCCGCGTGCCAGATGATGAAATTATCTGAAATAATCTATTATCTCTTTTCTTCCAAGATTTGCCTTGCAATTTTTGCTGAATTTTCAGCACCATTAGGCACAAAATTCTTTGAAAACTCATTCAAATTTTCCTCAAATATTTCATAATTTTCTTTAATTTTAGAAATAGCACCTACCACTTGATCTGTTTTTGAAACTAAAATTCCTAGTTTTTTTTCATCTGCCCATCGAATATTGTTTGTATTTTCATCATGAATTGGGATTCCAATTATTGGTTTTGCTTTTTCACCCATTATTTCCCCCATTACTGTATGGGAGCCGTTTACAACTGCATATTTACATAAATCCAAAACTGTATTTTTTTCTTGTTCTGAAAGAAAACCAATATCAATTTGTATCCAATCAATTTTCTTTTCTAAAGCATCTGAAACTGAATATTTTTTACCATCTTTTCCAATTACTGAATCAATACTTGATTCATTTTTAGCATGTGAAATAATTCTTTTTTCTTTTATCATTTCATTCGTGCTAAAAACTTCATTATACCTTTCACCAGTTGCATCATTAGCTGATTTATTTCCAGTTCTCATCCAATAGCCAAATTCATTATTTTTTAATAGTTTTTCCAAATCTGTTTCTTTTTCACTTTTAATTTTTTTATTATTTGTAAAATGTCCCACATAGACTACTTTTTCTTCTGCTTCTTTTATAAAATTTAGATTATATTCACACATAGTATATGGTGGTGGTGAATCTGCAACAAGAATTTTTGATGCTTTATTGATTTGTTTCGCTATAAAAATTAGTGATGGATAAAGATATGATCTTGAATTATACAATTTTGGTCTAAATTGATTTGTTACAAATAAACTTGGGATGTTTCTATTATTTGCTAAAATATTTGAACCCATGTCTCCATCATTTATGACCAAATCAAATTTTTCTTTATTGTATAGTTTTCTCTCTTCTCTCAAATAATTCATAATCTGTTTTATTAGTGATGGATTATTTTCTATTGGTAATAGTATATTCATCAATGATTTTGAAATACTGGGACCAAACTTTCCATCGATTGGAGTTGGCATTAAAATTTCATGAATTTTATCTTTTTTATTTGGAAATTTTTTTAATAATTTTTCATAAACATGATCTTTACTTGAAAAATGAACTTCTAATTCATCTTTAATTTCATTTGACAATGCATCATTTAGCCTCATCATTCGAGAGTAATGACCGCTTCCCCACGGATAGATGAATTCTCCTATTTTAAACATAATTTTTAATTAAATATACTGTTTAAAATTTCAATGATTTTGTTCTAATGAGTCTAAAATATCATGAACATTGTTTGGTCCTAGCTTAACAGAAACTATTTGCTTTGTTTTGAGCGCAGATGTTACTTCTGTTTTTGAGTAAATGGGAATCTCATTTGAAGTAATAGTAACTATTTTTTCTAATTTTTTGATATTTCGTTCCAATCCAATTTCTTTTGCTTCTTCAAATAGTTGATTATCTACACCTGTCAGTGGAATTATTGGAATTTTCTTTTTACTAAATACCTGATTTAATGAATTATCGATAAAATTTGCAGAAAATATTAGTGGTGATAAAGCTAGGGATATACGATTATTTGAATAACTTAACATTATTTGTAATATTGAATTTACATAAAGTAAATAATTTTTAATTCCATTTGGTTTTATTTTTAAATGATAAAATTCCAATTCAATTTTCTTTTGTACTAATCTTGGAATAATTTGATTAATCATTTTTGCTAAATTCATTAATTCAGATTTTTGTCTATAACAAATTATAATTTTTGTATTATGTCCTTGCTTAATTGTTTCATAACAAGAGACTGCAGATATTTCATCATAAATTGAACAAATTGTTTGTTGATTTTGTGATTGATATGGAATTCCACCTCTTCCAGAATCCAAATAAATGCAAATGTATGCATTATTTTTTGTTAAATATGTGTATAGTAATTTATCAAAATTTTCATTTGTTCCAGGATGAGCCTCTAAATTTGATTTTTTTTCTATGATATTTGATGTAGCAGCAATCTCGATGTCTTTAACAAGAAATCCTTTTGATATTCCTTCTACTTTAACGAGAAA
>JABHXI010000119.1 GCA_018657375.1 Candidatus Nitrosopumilus sp.
ATTGGGCATGTATGGAAGGATACAGGCAAGCAACAGGAGAACTGCTACTGTTTACAGATGCAGATACAAATCATTCGAAACGAGTAATTTCATTATCGGTTTCACATCTACTTAGTTTAAAATTAGATGCATTATCAGCAATTCCAAGATTACTTACATTTGATTTTTTAACCAAAGTATCACTACCAATGATATCAACATTTTTGCATACAAGATTTTCAGCAATTAATGTAAACAATCCAAAGAAAAAAGCAGCATACTTTTTTGGAAGTTTTTTCATCATTACAAAAAAAACATATGAGCAAGTAGGAATGCACGAGGGAGTTAAACACGAAATAGTTGAAGATGGAGCATTGGGTAAAAAAGTAAAAGAGGAAGGGCATAAAATGAGAATTGTTCGAGGGGACCATCTCATAGATGCAGTATGGGCAAGAGATTCAAGTACACTATGGCACGCATTGAAAAGATTAATGATTCCACTTTATTTGCAAAGTGAAAAAATTGCTATTGGAAGTTTTTTTGCAGTGTTATTTTTATTGTTTATACCATTTCCAGTATTTGCAATTGTTAATTTTATTCCAATAGAGTCATTCCCAACAAAAATACTGTATGCTTCAGCAGCAGTTGCATCGGGGCTAATTTACACAGGAGCTGTAATTGAAGTGAAAATGGGATTGAAATTAAAACTCATTCATGCCCTATGTGCACCACTAGGAGGATTAGTAGTAAGTTTAGGATTTCTCACAGGTCTGATTCAAGCTAAAGGCACATCATCAGTATCATGGAGAGGAAGAAGCTATTCATTGAAAGACCATACACAAAGTTCTCTCAGCATATAGAAAAACAAGTAATACCTTTACATACAAATAGCAAAGTAACGATCATATGGACAAATCAGGCATATTTGTAGGCGCAACGGTAGGCAGTATTAGCGTATTAATCATATTTACAGTATTATTCATCATACCAGCAGAATCAGATGAAACTATAATGCAGATGCAAGATGAAATAAATGAAAATAAAATACAGATGCAATATGAAATAAATGAAATTAACGACATAATTTTAACAAAATCAAAAACACTATCGTTAATTGAAATTTTTGAAAAATCTGAACCAGGAGTGGTCAGAGTCAACATACAAAGAAATCAAACAGAAAATGAAACTGGGGGGGTAGGTTCAGGATTTGTATTTGATAAGCAGGGACACATAATTACAAATGCACATGTAGTTAAAGATGCAACAAAAACAATTGTCACATTTTTAGATGGTAGATCATATAATGCAGAAATTATAGGAGTTGATGAGTATACAGACATAGGAGTAATCAAAGTTAATGCAGATTTAAAATTATTAAATCCGTTATCACTGGGAGATTCATCTAATCTACAAGTAGGAGAACCGATAACTGCAATTGGCAATCCATTCGGATTATCAGGTTCTATGACGTCAGGAATTATTAGTCAAATGGGTAGGCTGCTTCCATCAGATTCAGGATACTCTATTCCAGATGTAATTCAAACAGATGCAGCCATCAATCCAGGAAATTCTGGAGGCCCGTTATTGAATATGAGGGGAGAAATTGTAGGAATTAACACAGCGATACAGTCAACAACAGGTGAGTTTACAGGAGTAGGATTTGCAATACCATCTCAAACAGTTGCAAAAATTGTACCTACTTTGATCAGTGATGGAAAATACAAACATCCTTGGATTGGAATTTCAGGCACAGATATTGATTTAGAGATGGCAGAAATAATGGAATTAGAGAACACGTTAGGGTTCTTAATCATCACGGTAATAGAAGATAGTCCAGCATCAGATGCAGGTCTAATCGGATCAAATAAAATGATAGAAGTAGAAGGCAGAGAATATTCCATTGGAGGAGACATAATCATTTCAGTAGATGGAATAGATGTTAGAAAAATAGATGATATTTTGATACACCTTCAAAGAGGAAAAGCAGTGGGAGATGAAATGGTTTTAGAGGTTTTAAGGGACGGCAGAACAACAAACTTTACAATAGTACTTCAAGAAAGACCAAATCAATAAAAAACAGATACAAGCATAAATACATCCACTAAAAAATTATTTCGATGGCTAATCTGATATTAAAATCTGAGATCCTAAACAATGTCTTAGAAAACAAACCCATCACTCGTCAAGAAATCATAGAGATTTATCAAAATTCAACAAAAAACTCAAACGACCTCTTTCTAACTGCACAAAATTTAAGAATGAAAAATAAAAATAATTCAGTCACATTTTCAAAAAAAGCATTTTTCAATATTGTCAATCTGTGTAAAGATACTTGTTCATATTGCACATACAAAGCAGAGCCGGGAGAAGAAAAAATTTCATTAATGTCAAAACAACAAATCAAAGGTTTGTTGGAATTATCAAAAAAATACAAGTGTGTCGAAGCACTTTTTGTGACAGGAGAACAGCCAGAGCAAAAATATCCAGAAGCACGAGAATGGCTCAAAGAGAATGGTTTCAAGTCAACATCAGAATATCTAGTGCATTCATCAGAAACGGCATTAGAGATAGGACTGTTTCCACATACAAATGCAGGAAATTTGAACTTTGAAGAAATGAAAGAACTCAAAAAAACAAATGTGTCGATGGGAATCATGTTAGAAAATGTTAGTGAGAGATTAACAAAAAAAGGAATGCCACACTATTTGGCTGCAAGTAAAAAACCGCAAACACGATTAAAGATTTTAGAAAATTCAGGAAAACTAGGAATACCAATGACCACAGGAATCCTTGTGGGAATTGGCGAAACAATAGAAGAAATCATAGATTCAATATTGGCAATTAAAGGGTTACATGAAAAATATAAAAACATTCAAGAAGTGATTTTACAAAATTTTCAGCCAAAACCTGACACAGTGATGAAAGATGTGCCATCAGCAAATGAGGAGTATTTTAAAAAAATTGTGGCATTGACAAGGATCATAATACCACAAATGAACATACAAATTCCACCAAATCTATCTCCAAGATCATATCAAAGATTCTTACAACTAGGGATCAACGATTGGGGAGGAATTTCACCACTAACACCTGATTTTGTAAATCCTGAGTTTTCTTGGCCAGAAATCAACAAAGTGGAAGAAAATTCAAAAAAAGCAGGATTTGATTTGAAATGTAGGTTTCCAGTATACCCAGAATTCTTTTCTTTTATTAGTAAAAAGTTAAGGGATAAAATAGCAGTGATTGAAAATGAAGAAGGATACGTAAAAGAGGAATATTGGAAATGAAAAATGATATAGAATCCCTGTTCAGAAATGCAGACCCATCTGTAACAGAAATTTTAAACAAAGCACTGTCAGAAAAAGAAATATCTGCTAAAGAAGGGCTAGTACTTTACAAAACAAAAGGGATTGAATTTCACCTAGTAGGATTAGTAGCAAATGAATTACGAAAAAGAAGAGTAGGAAATACAGTATCTTACGTAGTTAATAGGAATATCAATTTTACAAATGTATGCATTAAGCAATGTGGGTTTTGTGCATTTAGTAGAGATTTTAGAGAGGAAGAAGGATATTTTCTACCAACAGAAGAAATTGTCCGTAGAGCAAAAGAAGCTCACAGCTTAGGCGCAACAGAAGTTTGTATTCAAGCAGGATTGCCTCCAGACATGAAGGGAGATTTGTATGAAAGTATTTGCAGGGAAATTAAAAAAGAAATTCCAGATATTCATATTCATGGATTCTCACCTGAGGAGATTCTTTACGGAGCAACTAGATCAAATGTTTCAATTATAGAATTTTTAAAAAGAATGAAAGATGCGGGGGTAAACACACTACCAGGAACGTCTGCAGAAATATTGGATCAGAAATTAAGGGATAAAATATCCCCAGGAAGAATCACAGTGAAAGAATGGGAAGAAGTAATCAAAGGAGCCCACAAGATGGGAATAACTACAACATCTACCATGATGTTTGGTCATCTAGAAACACTTGAAGAAAGAGTAAATCACATTGTAAAATTAAGAGAAATTCAAAAAGAAACAGGAGGATTTACAGAATTCGTTCCACTAAATTTTGTCCATACAGAAGCACCAATGTACAAACATCAACTACATGAAGGAATACAACAAGGCGGAAGTGGAAATGATGTTTTACTGACACATGCAATTGCAAGAATCATGTTCAATAATTCAATAGATAATATTCAAATGTCGTGGGTAAAGGAAGGTCAAAAAATGTCACAACTGCTACTAATGTGGGGAGCAAATGATTTTGGTGGGACATTGATGAATGAGAGCATATCAACATCAGCGGGTTCAGAACATGGACAACTAATAAGACCAAAAGAAATAAGACGAATGGCACGAGAAATAGGAAGAATTCCAGCTGAAAGAAATACACAGTATAAAATATTAAAAAGGTTTGAAACAGGAAATGAATCTGAAGAAGGGCTAGACAAGATTGCAGATTATTCGCAATTTGGATCGTATGCAGAATTAATCAAGATTAATGAATTCAGATACAAAAATCCAAGAGAAAAATAATTGTCGGCCTTAGATAGGGCGCTAACTCATTCAAACAACATAGGAATAGACGAATGCGAGGTTGTTGTTGTTAAAAAAAATATCACAACAGTTAGAATTACAGATTCAGAAATTGTAGAAATTAAACAAAATTTTGATAGAAATTATGGAATCAGGTTAATTCATCAGAAAAAAATAGCGTCAATACAAACAACCAACAAAGAAAAAATCACAGGTTCGATAGACGAAGGATTAAAAATGACACTAAAACTAAAATCAAAAGAATTTTGGAGAGGCTTGCCAGATAAAAAAGAGACAACACATCTAGAAGGAACATTTGATCAAAAACTAAAAGACATTTCAGGCTCAAAAGCAGCAGATATTGCTCAAAATATGATTAATTCATCAGAGAATAAAAAAATAGACACAATCACAGGTTCGCTGAACATAGTTGACGAAGATTTTGAGCTATGCAATTCCAAGGGATTAAATTTTAATCATAAATCCACATACATTTCAGGGATCATTAATGCAGAGTCAGAACAGGATACATTACCAGTATCAGGCATAGGCCATGCATGCGGTAGAACATTATCAAAATTTTCACCAGAGCAAATAGGAGATGATGCAAAAAATATGTGCATCGGATCAATTAATCCACAAAAAATTAATTCAGGCAAATATTCCATAATTTTTGAACCTTATTCAGTAGGAGAGATACTATCATTTGTCGTAGCATCAAATTTTAATTTCAAAACACTCTCAGAAAAGAAAAGTTGTTTTTCAAATAATTTTAAAAATAAAATATCTGCAGATGAATTTAATCTGACAGATGATCCACACATGCCAGAAGGAATCGGAACAAAAGCAATTGATGATGAAGGAGTAAAAACTAAAAAAATAAAATTGATTGAAAATGGAATTTTCAAAAATGTTTTTTCAAATAGTTATGA
>JABHXI010000021.1 GCA_018657375.1 Candidatus Nitrosopumilus sp.
GAATTACCAAACCAGAATAAAAAAGAACTCATATCAACTTTAATCATTCTTGGATTATTTCCAATAATATCAGCAATTACAGGTGCACATCTTGCAGAAATAGAAAACGTGCCATACCAGGATGCGTTCTTTGAGGCAGCAGGGATAATTACGACAGGAGGGTTATCAGCAGGAGTAATAGATTCTCAAACAGATCCTGCAACAATGATAGTGTTAGGATTTTTAATGATTTTTGGAAGACTGGAAATTATTGCAATTATATACATTTTTGTGCCTAAACTGAGTTAAGATAGAATTTAATTCTATAAAATAAATGAATTTTAGGAAAGAATAACACTGTCAAGCACCAATAAAGGAAAAAAATTAATTGTATTAGGATTCATATCAATTTCAATATTATTTCTGATTTATGCCAGGTATCAAGATCCAGAAGTGATTACACCAAGTGCAATAGAATCCATACAAAGGATAGCTTTGGGTTTTTACATTACAATGATTGTTGCGCTGGGAGGCATTGCTTTTGGCATGTACAAATATCAAAAAGATAAAGTTCAGAAACAAGGCAAGGACGTACTAACAACAATTGCAACAGTGACATCAAATTTAAAATCACGTAAAATTTTTGTTGCAGTGTTCATTACGTACGGAATATTTTTTTCGTTGGTTTCAGGAACATTAGTCTATCAACCAGAAATTAATTTTGTAACGCATTACGGTGCAACAATACCATCAGGATTTATCGCACCATGTTGTGACGGTCCAGGATATATGCCAAAAATCATAGTGTACATAACGGAGCACGTGGGATTGCAAGTAATTCCAATAAATTTTGTACTGCAAGTTATTGTTTCGTACTTAGTCGCAATAAATGCATCAATCGCAATTAGCGCATATTCACTTTCTAAAAAAGGACGAAGCGTTAGCAGCATAGGTGCAGTCACAGGGTTGTTTATTGCATGTCCTACTTGTGCAGGTACTTTTCTTTCAATATTTATTGGAACTGCAAGTGGAATAGGATTATCAATATTACTCACACAGCTGCAAACATTGTTTATCGCGTTATCAATACCAGTACTGATACTTACGCCATACATCATGGCAAAAAAATTACAGAATTCAGACGGCAGTTGTAAAATAAATTTTAAGAGATAAACGGCTTAACTTCAGGGGTTTTATGATTTCCAATATCATAACCGTCTCTTCGAAGAAATTTTAAAGTTAGTTTATAAATTAATTCGTCATGATCAACTTTTTCCAAAATTTCAGTCCACAGAATTTTACTGTTTTTACTAATTTGATTTTTAAAGTCAGGATTCATGGATTCAGCAATTTCCTTGCATTGATCAAAGGTTTTTCCATTTTTATAAGCACGAGCACGTCCATCACAACTATCCATAGTTAATTTAGATAAAAATTGTAAATAAACCTAGTTTGTAGGTACTTCAAACAAATAGTAGATAAATAAAAACAAACAGTGGCAATAAAAACAACTGAAGAGTACGTGGATTTTTTTGTAAATCTGGACATGGGCAAGGAAGTTACTTTGCTAAGCTTTGTCAATAATGAAAGAATGGTATTAAAACAAAAACTGCAAAATAAAATAAATGAAAAGGAGCCAATTAAAAAAGGAATTATAATTTTAGAGGGTCTGATAAAAGAAATTGGGGAAAGTGGCCAAATAGAAATTTTAGACAAATATAGAAAAAAGGAGTAAAGAGAATGGACAAGAATTCGGACATCATTAGAATTGAAATAATTAGAATTCTTAACGAAAATGGAAAAATTAGAGGCACAGAACTTGCTAAAAGAGTGATAAAAAAGGTGGGTAATGAAAAAATAGTGTACAGGGAAATTGGTGCCCTTGTAGAATCAGGGGAAATAGAGAAAAAAATTCACAGTAAGTCTCACATAGAATACGAATTAATTAATTTGTATGAGTCAGTAAATAATCAACTGAAAGAATTACATAAAGAAATCAACATGACATTTGAAGAAATAGGTGACTTTGAAAACATAAGTCGGGAAGAAAATTTTTCAATTCATGAAAGGTTA
The DNA here is from genome assembly GCA_018657375.1 of Candidatus Nitrosopumilus sp. Taxonomy (GTDB): domain Archaea; phylum Thermoproteota; class Nitrososphaeria; order Nitrososphaerales; family Nitrosopumilaceae; genus Nitrosopumilus. The sequence continues at coordinate 2,053 of JABHXI010000021.1, forward strand.
AGATCTATGATACATCTAATACACACTGTGCAGTCAACCGATGGAATAATGAAAATTTTGTCATACTATCCTACATTCAAAAAAGACAAAATGTTCCCACAAATTAAAAGAAAGATTGATGATTGTTGGGAATTAATAATGAAAAATATATCGTATCAATCAGAAGAAGAGTTTTTGAATAAAATTCTTGAAAATCTAAGAATAACTCAAATGGATTCAAAAAATGTCAATTAAGAATTTTTTAATTTTTCTAAAACAATTTTGAAAATGGAATTGTTATCAAGTAACACGTATGGTAAATCGTTCTCCTCACAAGCCTGACCGCTTTCAGTGTCGCGAGTAACAAGAATCATGCTATTTTCTTTAGCGTAATTAATTACGGAGTAATCTGTTCTTAATTTATGGCCATCAGCACGTAGTTTTTTAACGCTGTATGCATCAAAACCTAATTCTTTAAGTTTTTCATCCCAGCCATCATCCATTTCATCGATAAGTATTTTCATACAAGTTGACAAATAATTTCCAATATTAGTGTAGTATCAATAATTTTTAAACATGATTGAGCCCAAGCTGCAATGTAAAAATAATTTCCAACTAATAGATATAAAAAAATTTACACCCTGTCAATAATAACAAATTTTTAATTTTAGATGATGCCAAAAATAGAAGCATATGATGTCAAAGCGCATAAAAAAGTGACCATGAAAAATCCACAACCGTATTTAATGAAAAATGGTTCATGGGCATTAAAAGGAACTAGTGCAGAAACCGGGATATCCCTATTTAGAATAGTGGGTAGAAATAAACCAGAAATTTCTCAATCTCGATTGAAATCATTCAAAAATTTGTTTTCAAATAGACAATGCGAATGTGAAAAAATCTGCTAATTTTATTTTTTTAAATATAAAAATATAACATGTTAGAAAAAATAAAACATCATATGGGTGATGAAATGGACGAAAAAATTAAAAAAATAATTTTAACAGAATACCACGCAAGATTAAAGGGCAATTCAGAAATCCCTAAAATGCACATATACAATTTTCCAGAATTAAAAGAAATAGAGAACGATGTTATTTTTAAAAATGCAAAGTATCTAATTGATTCAAATCTTGTACGTGGAGGCATAGATGAAGAAAAGGATCATTCATTCCCATGGATAACTCGATTGACACCTGCAGGAATTAAATTAATTGAAGAAGAGTAGGCATTCACAAATAAATTTTTAAAGCAATTTCAAAAGATCAAGTACTTATTTTCCAATGAATATGATAATGGCATGGATGAAAAAATTGAAGACAAATCCGAAGATTCAAAGAAAAAACACATGACATACTACAGATCACTGGGTAAAATAATCACAGACATGGAAAATGAAATGAATCAAGAAGGACAACCTGCAATTCAAGAACATTTAACATCTAGAATTGAGGCAATTGAAAAAGACAGGAAAAGAATTAGAGAATTATTTCCAGATATAAAAAAAGAGGAATGGGATGGCAACTTCAACTGAAAAAAATCACAACAAGCACCTGGATTTGCTACATGATTACAAAATACATTTAATCAAATACATTGCAGAGTTAGAAAAAATGGATAGAGAGTCAGAATTTTTAAAGAAATGGAACGAGGAGATCATTTTAGAAAGAAAGAAGGAAATGCAGGTTATTGATAAAATTTTGAAAAATATGATCAGATTCTAGTCGCGATGTTTCTGAGTTAAATCATACAAGGATACGCATAAAGAATTCACATGTTCAGAGGATACACCGTCAATCCAGATAACCTCCTCGTTAATACTATAGTCATAAAATGAATCAGAGTAATTGGATTTAACGAATTTTATCTCAGTTTCAATTAATGTTTTAATCTCACATTGTTCTAATTCTGAAAAAACATAGTTACAAGTCATTAAATCAAGATTAACATAATAATTTCCGTGAGCAGGATTTATTTTTGCTTTAATGAAAGGCTTGTTTTGTTGCTGGCATTCTCGGTAATGTTTGTCATACTCAAACATTTTAGAATCTCCCAAATATTTATGAAAAGTCATAAGAATGTAAAAATATTTTTTCTTAGATGTCTGCAGTAATTTTCTTTATTTTTGTAATTAATGCAATTTTAGTACTCATAGGAGTTTCTGGCTCCATGGTGAAAAATACAATATTTCTTTTTGTGTAAAGTACCAATTGTGAAACTTTCTCCCTTTCAACATGAATGTATCTTACTTTCCCTAAAGAACGATCAAACTCTTTTCTCATTGCACGTCTTTGTGCAACTTGAGCACAGAAATGTTCTTCCTCTTTTTGAGAATTAAGACTTGTTTGGCCTTTTTTCATAATACCCTCACGGATATTTCCTTTACCGTCAATTATTGCTGCAAATCTCATTTTAGAATTTAAATTAACAATTTCCTGAGTTATTTCTAAAAGATCAATTTTTTTTCTAGCAACCATAACTGAATTAAGAATTTAGTTTGGCAAATATAAGTATTAAAAAATTCTAACCGCGTTCTAGAAATAATCATAATTTTACTAATTTATTAATTAGATACAGGAGAAAAAATAGATGAGATCAGGGATCACATTAATTATTATCGGTGTCTGTATGTTTGGTGCAGGATTAATTTTATTTTATTTTATGGAAGTTACAGATGATGAGATTTTAGAAAATATAAGAAACATGGGCACATTTGTAGGGCTAAGCGGAATGGGAGTGACACTGGCAGGAATTTTACTGTATTTGATCAATAAAAATACAGAACCAATTAAAGAAAATTATGACACTTAAAACAGATTACCAAAAAGAGTCCATAAATTAAAAAATTGGGTAAACAAATTATAATAATAAAAAAATGAATATTTTAGAAATGTCTGAAAAATCATGGATTGGCGGAATTTACTTAAAAGAAGAAGGAGGTTATGAAATTATTTTAGCATGTTTAAACCACTATAAAAAAAGATTACAGACTATTGGTTCAAGTCCAGAATTAAAAGAAGCAGCAGCAATGTTTGCCCCACTGCTACAATCAACTGCAAGGAAAAAAATTCCAATTATTGACGAGGTAAAAGGAAAAATCCATAAAGGTTTACTGGGTTTAATTTCAATTCAATCACTAGAACAGGATTTAGAAGTGTTACAGAAGGCATTAGAGTGTCGTAAAGCAGACATTCTAAAATCTGAAGAAACAGGTGCGGAATATTTTATCAAATTAATAGGCAACATCCAAGACGCAAAAAAAGATAACGAATTAATCGAAAAAGCACTGATAAAAATTAACCAACGTTCAGAATAGAACTACAGTCCTTGAACATACCAGTCAAAATAAGGTAAAAGCAACTTGCATTGTTTTTTCTTCTCAGATTCATTTGTAAGAACAGTTATTTTTTGGATCTTACCTTTAAGGTAGTCAATTGTTATAGAGCTTCTAAATTCAAGCATGATTTCATTAATCACTTTTAAAAATTCGTCAGAAGACACGTTATCAAAATCTTGCAAAATACGGTTAACTTTAATTTCTAAAGACATACTAAAAATTATATCTACATGTTTTATTAATTTTAAACGACATCGTCATCATCCCAGGTTAAACGAAACTTGCCAGTAACTCTAAACATGTTAAATTTTGAACCATTTTTAAAAACTAATTTGTATAATTTTTGTGCCGTGTCCTCCACCTCTAAAATCACATTGTCTTTCTGAGTTTGAAAAACTATGGGGTTGTTTGAAATCTGCTTCCATTCAGGTTCATCAAAATCCATATAAAATTTGGTGTACAGCAATCCCATATGATTACCAGTAATAACCCCGAATAAATAACTAGTTGAAATTTCGTTATGGATAAAATAGCATCACTAGCGAAATAATTCTAATTCCTGCAGGAGTTTACTCATCGAGTGCTTCCACCGTCTCATGGCATCAATGTCATGAGGTCGGTTATCCTCCAAAAATTTTTTCTCTTTTAGTAATTCAGCATATCGCTTATTATCAACTCGAACCATTTTACATAAACTCTAAATTAAATGGGAATTTAAGTTCTAAAAACATGCATCGGCTTAAATCCAGAAATTCATGGTAAACTCTAGATATATTAGAAAATAAAAACTGCAGTATTTATCGAAATGACAATAAAACACGATGATAGAATATTGGAATTATCGGCTCAATGGATCAGCATGGAGGACATAATTAAAGAGCA
>JABHXI010000120.1 GCA_018657375.1 Candidatus Nitrosopumilus sp.
GCAGGCGCACGTCCGATTTCTTTTACCATGGTAGCTAATTCTTCAACAGATGAGGTTGTAGGTTTTCCAGCTGCGCGATAGATTTCTTCGCCAAATGCAGTTCCAACTAAATCACTTCCACCATTAGACAGTGCAACTTGAGCTAATTTTTTGCCATATGCAACCCAATACACAGAGATGTTGTTCAGAGTGTTTGCAAGCATCAGCCTAGACAAAGCAGTTATTCTTAAATCATAAACTGAGGAACACTCGTTATTCACCAAATGATCCTTTTCCAACTCAGTGTTATCTAAACTGAATTTTAAAGGAATTAAAGTTATGAATCCGTTTGTCTTTTTTTGTAGTTCACGAATTTTTATCAAATGATCAACAATGTGCTCAGGTTTTTCAATATGGCCGTATAGCATAGTAACATTGCTTTTAATGTCCATGTTGTGGGCCTCCTCAATAACATCAAGCCATTGCTGGCCAGTACACTTACCTCGTATGATTTTTCCACGAACGTCAGGGTGAAATAATTCCGCCCCGCCGCCAGGCATTGAATCCAAACCAGCTTCTTTTAAACGGGATAGAATTTCTTTAGTAGAATTTTTTGTAAGTTTGGATAAAAAATGTATTTCAGCAGCAGTTAATGCTTTGATATTTAATTCAGGGTGACTTTTTTTAATGGTTCTCATCATGTCTTCGTAATATTCCAAAGGAAGCTTTGGATGAAATCCCCCAACAATGTGTACTTCTGTAGCACCCATTTGTTTTGCAATTCCAACTCGTTGTTCGATTTCTTTAGGAGTTAAGGTGTACGCATCTTCCTCATCGCCTTTTCTATAGAAAGCACACATTTGGCAGCTTGCAGCACAGACATTTGTATAATTCATGTAATAGGACGCTGCAAATGTTACGGTGTCACCTACCAGTCTTTTTCTTGTAGAGTCAGCAACTGCACCAAGTAAATGCAAGTTATCATAATTCATCAACTCCAAACCATCTTTGTAGGATAATTCTTCGCCAGCTAGAGCTCGATCTAAGGCTTGTGAGTCACCAACGAGTTTTTCTAACATATTCTTAGTTCTGATTATTAGGATATATTCCTTATACTCTTAAGAAATAAGTAGCCAGTTAGATATAGAATTTCATGGTATTGCCATTAGTGGATGAACATAAACCAAAATGTTACTTGTGTCACGACGGTTTTGAAAATATTGAAAAACTAAGAGAGCATCAAAATACAAAACATAGTGAGTTCTTTGAATCCAATGAAAAAACAACTACAAGAGAACCCGCACCAGGTGACGTTACAGTATTTTAGATATTTTTTTCTTGTGTTGATTTTAAAAGGTCTTGAGCAGTGTCATGGGATATTTGTGCAAGATGGTAATGTTTGTCAATAGATAGTGCATTTTTAAAATAATCTATCGCTTCAGTTAATTGACCTAATTCAGCCAAAGAGAGGCCTTTGTATGCAAGAGCCATAGGGTGTTTTTTGTCAATTTTAAGGGCCACATCATAACATGCCATAGCATCAGAGTATTTTCCATCTAAATGAAAAGCAGAGCCTTTGTTAATTAAGGCATCAAGATTATTTGAAGATATATCCAGTGCCTTATCATATGAGCGAATAGCTGATTTTATTCGGCCCAAATTTTGCAAAGTAGTGCCTCTATCAATCAGAGCATGAATATTTTTTGAGTCCTCTTTCAGTATCAAATTATAAAACAGTAGAGCTTCTGAAAAATTTTCATCGTCAATGCAATCATTGGCTTGTAAAAATAATTCGTCAATTCGGCTATTCAATACTAAAGGTGGTATTTTGTCAATAATATAGTGATCCTCAGAGCAGGTTTCTTTTTTTAATAAAGAAATTAACTCCTGCATGATAAAGATACAGCAAATTTTTAATTAAAACCCAAGTGATTTCATTATAACCTGTCAAAAAAATAATGCGTTTGTGAAATACACATGGAAATAACAAAAAAACAATGGAGCATATTTGAGAACGCTTCAAAATAGAAATATAATTTTCTATATCGTAAAATTAAAATCGAAACGATTGAAGATAAACATCATGGAAAAAGAAACTTGCGACAGATGCGGACATGATATGGAAAAAATGACAACGTGTCATTTGATATGTCCAAACTGTGGCGCAAATTATGATTGCTCGGATAAAGGAAGCGTATGGTGAAATTTCATAAAAAATAACTTAACAAAATACTATGTGAAAGATAGTACTTCGTTATTTTCATTTTTTTCTAGAAATTTCTCTTTTTCTTGATTCTTACTCTCAGTGTTTTGAGCCATTTTGCAATAATGACAGGAACCTTTGAGATATTCATGCACACAATAATCCATATTTTAAAAGGGTCATTGTTTTATTTTAAGAAGTTTTTCTAATTCTTTACATATGTTTTATTTTTCTTAATATTTTTTAATTTTAAAAAATTAGAAACCCTTTGGCTTTTTTGAGCCTAAAGTCTTGTTCTTACACCTAGAACTCATGCCCTTTGCCACGGATTCTACTACATCATCTAGGTTTTCAAAGACATATGGGAGGATTACGATGTCATTCCGTGCTTTGATGCATCGTGCTTAGTTCGAGGACATTCATTTTGCCGAAGTTTGTCAATCTGTGCCCTTTGCTGTTGCATCTCTTTGCGTAGTTCAGGCAATTCTTTTTCATGGAATTGTTCTGAATGAACTTTGGAACTTTCCAAGAGCAGATGCTTTTCTAATTCCAACCTAACTTTGACCTTACAAAAGATGTCAAAGGTTCTTAGTGCAGTTTCTGCACTTTGTAGTGAAGCCTGAGGATTGGAGTTTGTGAAAATATCCTCCAACCAGTCTTCCTTTCTCGTAAATTCTTTCCTCAACGTATGTTCTCGCATCATGTACTAATAAGACGAGGCCATAATATGCCAAGAGAGGTTGAATAAAAGATAAGATTTTACCTTTTACTCTAAGAACAATCACTGCAATGAGGATCAACACAAACAGGATTATGTTTACCGTCTCTTGTAGGATGTTCAGTGTTTCTTCTTCTTTCTGTTCTAGTCATATCAATCATAGAACATCATAATTAAAAAAGATGTTTCTAAACTATACGCACGTCAGGACGCAAATTTATCTCGAGGATCAATTTTTAGTGAATTGTTAAAACAATCCATAGATTCACCGTATCGGCCTAAACTTCTAAGAGCAGTTCCCTTGTAGTTCCAAAGATCAGGATTGCGTGGATTTAGCAAAAGTGCCTGCTCAAAAAAACTAAGTGCCTTATCAAAATCACCAGATTCTAAGAAAAAAACTCCTTTCGACACAAGCTTGTCAGTATCAACCATGATTTTCATAATTTTTATTTGTATTAAATTTAAGGTTAAAAAATAAAAATTTAATGAGTTTAAACAGATTTACAAGAATTTAGCAAAAATTTAAATAATTTTTAGTCAATACACTGTATGACTTTAGATAGTTTAGACAAGAAAATTCTTAAAAATTTAGCAGCGGACGCAAGGCAGTCTGCAAGACAATTAGCATTGAAGTTAGAAGTTTCAACAGTTACAATACTATCAAGAATTAAAAAATTGGAAAAGGAGGAAATAATTTTAGGATATACGGCCACAATTAATCATGAAAAAATAGGGTATACCCTGACAGCAGTTATAGAAATCATGGCTAAAAACGATAAAGTCGCAGATATTGATGAGGAAATATCAAAATTTGAAAATGTTTGTGGCGTGTATGATGTCACAGGGACTACAGACACCATAATTATAGCAAAATTCAAAGAAAGAAATGAATTAAGCACGTTTGTAAAGGGTTTAGCAGGAATAGCAAATGTGGAAAATACAATAACTCACGTAGTTCTAAATACTGCAAAAGAAAATTTCAGGTTAACATAGGAGGAATAAAATGAACGAATTAAAAATTGTCGTAATTTTTCTAATAATATTTGGAACAGTGCAAACATCACATGCTCAAACAAATGAATTGGTAGTTTCAGATGAAGAAAAAATAATTTTGTTTACAGGGTTTTCAATTGCAGTCATCTCAATATTCCTATTTTTAGCAAGAGATGTGATTTTGAGGAGAAAGACATCATACGATAAGCAAGAGCACGAATCAAAAAAAGATAGGACATATGAAAAATACCATTCAGACTGGGGGGATGATTACGAAGAGATTGGCAAAAGAGGAAATAGTGAAGAAGAAAGTGAATTTAGAGAAGGCGTGACAAATGACAATCTGCCAAACTATTATGACGTTCTAGGGGTAGAAACTAATGCAACAGCCGAAGAAATAAAGAAAAATTTCAGAGAACTAGCAAAAAAAACACACCCAGATAAAACAAAGGACGATTCTGAAGAAGAGATGATAAAAATCAACAAGGCATACGAGATTTTATCAGACGATGTGTCAAAAGAAAGATACGACAGATATCTAAATAAAGATTAAACCAATTTTAGATCTACAATAATCATGCTGAGTTCAATTGAATTCGGAGTTTGTACACTGTTTGTTAAATTAGTAAAAATATCAATAGGAACAATTTTTCCATCAGATTCAGTTTGACTAGAAATTTTTAATTCTCCAAATTCAGTATTAGGACCAAGCATTTTTTTGGTAAGTAATGGAACCACACTAAGATCATTTATGACACCCTTCATTTTGTATGCAAATTTTTCTGAAAAATAAACACCACCACGAGTTGTAGGTTCGTTGACAGGTATGGAAGAATTTACAATTGAAACATCCATCAGAGGAAAAAATCTATCGTTGACAAGAATAGTGAATTTTGGAGAATGAGCTGAAGAATATTGCGCGATATTTTCAAGTAAGCTTGAATCCACAGACATTAAAAAAAGTGTAAAAAGTAATTGTATTTAATCTTGTGATCAAAAATATACAGATTTAGACATCAGAGCAGTTTATCCGGAGGGACATCTGGATCATATTTAAAAACCCAATTTGTGATCACAAAATAATGCAAGAACTTGCAAATTCTCATTCAATGAGAAATAAAATTCTCAGTTTAATGACACAGAATGGACTAGAGGACGATTGTTACTTGGAAATGCTAGATTACACTATTGACTTGTTTGAAAGTCAAGGTTTGGGGACTGAATATTACGGGTATCACAACATTAACCACGAATTAGAAGTGACATATGTTTCACTTTTAACCATAAATCAAGAAAAAATCAAACTGACTGAAGAAGATAAAAAATACCTGTATATTGCAGCGTTATTCCATGACTTTGATCCACAGAAAAACGTAGATAAACCGCACGAAGAAAGTGTTTTAAAATTTATTTCGACTGATAAAAAATTACAAAAATCGTTAACTTTTGCAAAAATTGATTTGGAAATAATCAAGGTGTTGATTTTACGTACAACATATCCGTGGAGCGGACAAATAAGAAAAGATGCAGAGATTGAAATCAAAAAATGTTTTGAGAGGTCAGATATAACAAAAAATAATCAGGAAACTCAAAAACACTTAATGGAACTTGGAAGGTATTTGTCAGTAGTAGATAGAATTAGTGGGTACCTATTAGGAGATTTTACAAAAGCCATGGAAATGGCAAAAATGAATGCACATGCACTTGCATGGAGACCTTCAATAATTGTAAGGACGTCTGTGGCATATTTTGAAGAATTATTGAATAAAGAAACAACAATGGTAAAAGCGATTCTTAAAGAATTGCCAAAGGAGATGAGAAAAAATTTCTTTGACACAATTTTATCTTTTATGCGAATAAGAGAGCAAGAAGTAACTATTCAAGCAAATCATTCATATGAAAATCTTAAATTGATTCCAACAATAGAGAACCAATCAATACAGGACGATGCAGAGTTTGCGCAAACATTGTATGACATATTTTTAGAATTGCCAAAGCCATTACAATTTGGAAAAGAAAATTTTAAAGAATCAATAAAAAATCCAAAAACAATAATCAACACACTCAGATTAAATAATAACAAGGGAGAGATAGTAGGATTTGCCAAAGGAGGTCCGCTAGAAGAATATCAATTGCGCGAAGAGATTAGAGATGAGAATTATGGCTTAAAAAACACCGTATTTTTAGAACCATTGGCCTTGAAAATGGGGTATTGGGGATTGCGAGGAGGCAGTGAAATGAGACACATGTTCATAATGCAGGCACATTCTATGAAATACAAGTTCATGACAAGTTTTGCACTGCGTGATGTAATCAGAGCAAGAATAGACAAAGAAGAAGCGGAGTTTGTTCAAATGTTTGATCCAGAAAGATGGGATTATTATCGAGTGAGACTCTAACATAATAATAAAATTAAAACCCGATACAAAAAAAGTAGTTTCGGAACATAAAAAATCAGATCAGTTATTTGCCTATTAGTAAAAAAAGTTCAACAAGATCTCGCTAATAGAACAAAGAGCCTAGTTGAATTATGACAATAGGATATTGTGTAAAGTGTAGAGACAAACGAGAAATCGGCAGTCCAGCACCATACACCATGAAAAATGGAAAACCTGCAATCAAAGGGACATGTCCTGCATGCAGTACAGCCATTTTCAGAATTGGTAGAGGATAAAAAATTTAATACAAAATTTATCTCGGCCAATCATCAGCAAGGCCATGCCATAGCGAAAGCAGTGGCGATGGATCTTTTTCTATTTCTTGTACAATTCTATTTTTCAATACAAAAGAAAAATTTTCTAAAGCATCAGATCCTCCATCAGCATAAATTTCACCACCAATTGCAATAATTCTAGCATGATTGTCCGAAATATTTGAGGAGTCAGGGTTTTGTAGACATGAAGTCATCAAATCAATTAATTCTTCCTCAAGCATCATATCCATGAAAATGTTAGAGGAGCATTCCTAATGAATCTTTTTTGTAATTAAAGAAAAATAATTCCAAAAGCCTGTGCAACGATTGCAACAATTGTACCAATTACAATTTTTTTACCAAGACTTAATTTTTTTAATGATTCAAAGTTCAGATTGTTAATAGTAATAAAAAATTTCATTAATATGTTGTCATCAAGATAATTCTGAAAAACGATTACCTACGTAATCCCAATTAATAACATTCCACCAAGCGTTAACGTAATCAGGTTTTCTATTTTGATATTTTAAATAATATGCGTGTTCCCACATGTCCAATCCAAGTAAAGGCGTTCTATTGAAAGTCCACGGACTATCCTGATTAGAGGTTGTAATAATTTCAATTTTATGGTACATTGCATTAAAAACTAACCAGCACCATCCGCTGCCCTGAACAGAAAGGGCTGTTTCTGAAAATATTTTTTTGAAATTATTAAAGTTATCAAAATAAACATCAATTTGATCTTCCAATAGACCCCCAGGAATTTTATCACCGTTTGGAATCAGTGTCTCCCAAAACAACCTGTGATTTTCAAATCCACCGCCAAAGAAATTAATTGCAGACCTTCCAGACTCAGGAATTGAATTTAAATCAGACAAAATTTCAGAAATATATTTCGGATGAGATTCAGCATTAATTTCAGTGAGAGATTTATTCAATCCGTCAACATATGACTGGTGGTGTTTTGTATGATGTATTTTCATGGTTTCAGTATCAATAAAGGGTTCCAATTCATCATATGCGTAAGACAGTTTTGGAAGTTGGTAAAAGACCATGCACTATACTAACATAATCCACATATATTCTTCAAGCTGAAATAGAAACATGAGAAAATTAGGAACTGTGGATTTAGAAATACTAGACCTTGCGATTAAAGAAAAAGGAACGTTTAATGAAAATAGTTTAGAGAATTCAGAATTAAAAAGACACGGTGTTGGAAAAATATTAGACACGTTGGCATCATTAAAAGATAGAAAGTTTATTTCACTAAATAAGGACGGATCATTTTCAATTACAGAATTAGCTCGGGAGATTCTTTGGAGTTCAAATATCCCAGCATGGGCAAGAGTGTTGAGGTTACTACAAATAAAATCATGCAATTTAAACCAAATTGTAGACATTATCGGTCTTTCAGAGGATAAAATTATTGTAGAAATAGAAAAACTAAGAAAAAATGAATTTTTGCTAATGTCACCTCAGAGACAAGAAAATAAACTGATCAAAGTTTATGAAATATTGCCAGAAGGAATTCAGGAAGTAGATAAAACAGAAACGGAGGGGTTTGATAAAATAAAATTCGGTGAACTAAAATCAAACGGGGGCATTTTAGAGATCATAGATGAAATAAAAAAGGACGTAGCAAATTCAATTAATTCAGATATTGAAAAAAACAGCATCATAGAAAAATTAAATAATTTGAAAAGTAAACTCGAAATATAAAATAAAAAATTATCAGGTACTATGTTGAATCTAAGTTTAATGGATCATGGCAGTGGTTCATGTCCTCGCTTGTAACCACTCCATTTCCTATACTCATAATCAGTTAATGGCATATCGCAGCCACACTTGCAGAAAGTTTTCATAAAACTATTAGAAATAACAGCATATTTCTAGATTAGGTTTGAAACATACTAAGTAACTATCAATGTTTTTTCAAAAAAATAAATCAGTCTAGATCGCAACTAATCAAAAAACTATTTTGAATGAATTTTATTTTGAATTTGTGCCAAAATCAATGCAGCCTTATCCTTGTTTTCATAAGTGTCGGAAGTCTCATCCAAAATCGCATCAATTTCATAACTTTTGTCAACTAAAATACTTGCAACGTGATCATCCAAAGTTCCATTTCCAATCAAATAATATGCAAAGACAGTATTTTTTTGACCTATTCTGTGAAGTCTGTCTTCAGCCTGCCTATGTATCGCAGGGCTCCAATCAAGTTCTGCAAAAATAACATATTTTGCGCGAGTCAGGTTAATTCCCACATTTCCAGCACGAATACCAGCAATCATCAGTTTTGATTCACCTTTTTGGAACTTGTCAATCTGATCCTGTCTAGTTTCATCAGATTGTCCACCAATGATTGTAACAGGTGAAAATTCTTCAAGACTTTCGTTTAGTAATTTATGGATTACTTTGTGGTGACAAAATACCACAACACTTTCTTCAATCTCCATAATATTTTTTACAAAATTAATTACATGAGGTAGTTTTGCAAGGCCTGCAATCTGTCTTTCACTTTGAATTGCTCTATGGTATGATGCAGATTTTGAAAATTCAGTTTGCGCTTGTTTTTGTTCGGATTCAAGTTTTTTCCAAATTTTATCAAGCTCTTCAAGATAAAAGTCAGTGTCAGCTGCAATGACTTCTTTGTACCTAACTTTATCCTTGAGTTCTTTTAGTACGTCAGACTTTTTTCTGCGAAGCATGACATGCTTTTGTAATTCATTTCGAAGTGACGCTCGCTTATTTTCTAAGACGATTGCTTTTCCCTTGTCATCAACATAACAAAAGTATTCGCAAAATTCTTTAAAACTTCCAAGTAAACCAGGTTTTAAAATATCAATGATGGGCCATATTTCAGAACCACGATTGTAAATGGGGGTTCCAGAAAGTCCAATTCTATATTGAACTGAGGATAACGCTGCAAGTTTTTTAATGGCCTTGTATTTTTGAGTGGTTTTTGATCTTAAATTATGAACTTCGTCACAAACAATAGTATGTATTCCAGCTTTTTCAATATCATCAGAGCGTTTAAGAAGTAATTCATAATTAATTATATACACGTCACTTTGTGGCAACTCTTTAGATTTACCAGTACGAATAGAAGTAATGCTGGGGGATTCAGATTCAATAATTCTGCCATTTCTACTTTTTTTCTTAACAAATTTCTGAATTTCACGCTCCCAATTTTTCAAAGTGACTAGTGGTGCTACAATCAATAGCGGAAAAGTTTGTTTTTCTGTTGAAACGTAAGATAGAGTTTGAACTGTTTTTCCCAGTCCCATCTCATCTGCAAGTAATGCATTACCTGAAGATTTTAGCAAAAAATCCAAACCTTCTTTTTGAAAATTCATTAATTTACCTCTAAATTGTTCACCGGCTTTAGCACGTTTCAATTTGTGTTTAACTGGAGTCAAAGTCGGTTTTGGAGCATATGTTTTGACAATTTTTCTTTGCCAGATAGATTTTGACAGTATTTCTAAAGGATAGCGATCCATCAGGAGTTTAAGCTGCTTTAGACTGTCAGTGGAATCTGCAATAATTACCTCGTGCTCAGTTTCACCATACCAGGCTTCAGGAGATAATTTTGAAATCATGGCGACTGCATGTTCGCCTGTAACTTTCCAGCACCAAATTTTAGAATATTTGTCAAGAACGTATTCCAATGTACCGAAAGTTTCTAGTGATGTCGTCATAATTTCTAGCTAGGAATTTTTTTTCTCTTATGAATCTTCAGGTTATGTTAGATCATATCAGGAGCAGCTGAAAATCTGGAAGAGTTAAAATAGAACATACGAATTTTTCTTAAGACTAAAAATAGGAGTGAAACAGACTAATCCAATTAATGCGATTAACAATAGAATAACAAATTATTAGAAAATCAGCGGCACATAGGTTTAAAATTCATAAATAAAAATAAGGCATATGGAATTCATACAAAAAGAAAAACCAACAGTAGAGAGGCCAATAATCATAGCAGCTATGCAAGATATGGGAAACGTTGGAAGTATTGTAATTAATTTTATAAATAAATCGTTAAAAACAAAATCGTTTAGAACTGCAAAGGTGTCTTTTCCAACATATGTAATAGATAACGGAGGGCATGTTGATCTGCCAAACGAAAGCTGGGAATACAAATACACAGATGATTTAATCATATTTGGGGGAGGAAACGGTCAACCTCAAAATAATAATGAACTGAATTTACTTTGCCAGGATGTAATAGATGTTGCAAAGGAGTATTCTGCAAAATTTATCTACACGTTAGGTGGATTTCATACAAACAGAATTTTAAAAAACAATCCCAAAACATACATCACCACCACATCAATAGAATTAAAAAAGCAAATAGAACAATTAGGGGTCGACATGACGCCCCAAAAATCATTAATCACGGGATTCAACGGGTTGATTCTGGGATTTGCCAAAAAGCACGACATTCAAGGAATTGGAATGTACGGAGAATTGAATCAGCCAGAAATACCGCAATACAGAGCAGCGATTAGCATCATCAAAACAATTGAAAAATTGACGTATAGAAAATTAGGAGACACCGAAGAATTGGAAATGTTAGCACGAGAGATAGAACAAAAATTTAAAAATTAATGAGTAGTACCGACTTCGTGTGCAGGGGTGTTTTCATCATGACAGTCACAACTGCACAGATGAGTTTTGTGATTATTCATACAGTCAATACACTCAAAATGTTTTCGAGTTTCACACGGAGCACAAATCATATAATAATCATGATTAATACATGAATTTGAATATTTCTTTAGACATAGAGGAACAAAATGGGTTTTTTACACATTCAAAGAAGTTTCAGAGTTAAGAAAAACAGGAGATCAGAACAATGGAGAAAAGCATTGTCAAAATTTATTAAATAATTTAACAACCATCCATTAATTGAAAATATATCACAAAACATCTTGCATCACATGTAAAAAAACAATTGCAGAGGCGGAGCGAATGAATCTAGATATAGATGCAAGGGATTTTTTTAAAGATCCATTAACAGAGTCAGAGTTAAGAAAAATAGTCAAAATGACAGGGAAAAAGCCATTGGAATTACTTCGAAAAAGAGATAAAACATACAAAGAAATGGATTTAGAAAAAAATGAAAAAACAGATTCAGAGTTAATCAAACTAATGGTAAAAAATCCAGGACTGATATTGCGTCCAATCATAATTTTAAAAGATAAGGCGTTGGTTGGGAAAATAGACGTTAAAAATATAAAAAACTAACCAGAATTTTCTCGGACAAAAATTCTAATTGCTTCCAAATGAGAGCAATTTGCTGTTTTTCCATTACCGTGATGAAACTTATAATAATTTTTGAAGCCAAGGCACTCACAGGAATCAGAAGTTACAAAATATGATTTTTCAGGATTCGAGGTAGACCTAATTTGAAACAAATCTTTTTCGATTTTAGACACGCATCCAGAATCAACTAGTTTTTGTGCTTTCTTGATTGTTGCATCACTGCTCATAACATCACGACAATAATTTAGACATTTTAACCTTGTTTGAAACAACTGCACATGAGTGCAATAATAAAACACATGCAAACAAGAATAATCTCAGAATTTAAACATATTTTGTTTAATTTTTTGTTCATGCATTTGGCATCAGCACTTAATCAGCAACATGACAGCAAAACAAGCAGAGATGCTAAAAAACATGAAACACGAATGTACCTAAAACAAATACGTCAAAAATTATAATTTTGATTAATGTTAAAAATTAATTAAAATGTTTATTTTTTATTATGCAGTAGGTACAGTGTACAAATTTATTAAATTTTAAATTCAAACTTTGCACCGTTGCTTTGAAAGTATTTTTGTATTGGAACCCTAATGTGTTTTTGAGTGTATTTAGCTAAAAGGGCATTCAGTATTTTGTCGGCATAACTAACCAATATTTTTTTTCGCTCCCGTGTTGTTTGAGATGAAAGGGTCCCCATTTCCTCATATATGTTATTTTGAATCATAACAAGGTATGCACGATCAACATCATCCTGTATACGTTCTAACAAATCCAGGCTTTTTTCCCTTAACCGTATATTGTCGGATTTCATGATAGTTGGAATTTGTTTAATAAAATTTATTTGAGTTTTTTGATTTGATTCAAAAAATTCCATCATTTTTAAAAAATTAAACTCACTCTGCACATCGTCATTTTTTTTATATATCAGCTTATTTTTGTCAGGCTTAGTTTGAAGATAGCCAATAAGTTCCAGGATTTTAAGAGCGCTGGATATAGCAGCCTTGTCACCGCCAATTTTTCGAACAATATCATTTGTCAATTTCCAATTACCAGTTAATTCGAGTATTTTATCATCATATTTGGTTGTCAATCAGTATGATTTTCGAACCCGGTAGTTAAATCATGCCCAAAATAGAACGTAACGAAAAGATGACAATTTCTAATAATATTATAAGCTATTTTTATCAAAATACAATATTGAGTATGAAAAAATACATTGCCACACGCACTGCAACAATGTTTGGCGTATTATTAATTACATTACTAATTACGATATTGCTGGTAGGTTCCAACATGGATACGATTCTAAAACAAGGGGTTGTTTTTCAAGTACGATCTGAGATTATTGAAAATCCTGCAATAGCAGAAAGTTTTTCATCAGTTAAAGATTTTGAAGCATTCATCCAAGATCAAACAGATCAAAGA
>JABHXI010000121.1 GCA_018657375.1 Candidatus Nitrosopumilus sp.
AATTGATCAAGTAATTGACCTAATGTAATATCCAATGTCTCACCAAAAACTCTCCACTGCTTATCAAGAAATGAAAGAAGCATAGTATGTCCACCAGAGACTAAAAGAACTAAAGGATCACGTGCACCAGTAAGTAATTTTCCTAATTCAATATGACCAATAGCATGATTTACAGGATAAATCGGAATCTCATAAAACGAAGAAAGAGATCTTGCAACTACAGCACCTACACGAAGACAAGGTCCCAATCCAGGACCTGCAGCATATGAAATTATGTCTAAATCCCCAATAGAAACATCTGCTTCTTTGAGACATTCAGATAAAACAATTGGACTATTTTCAATATGATGTCTAGATGCCTCACGTGGATGAATCCCTTGTCCAGCCTCAGGACGAAAAATTTTTCTAATATCAGAAAGAATTTTACCTTTTTTACCGGTTTTTTCAATTACGGCACAGGAAAATGTATGAGCAGTACTCTCAATTCCTAAGCCTATCATATCATCCCCGACTTAATGTAGATACGATTTTGATTACGTCACCGTGTTTTAATTTTTGATCACCACCAATTCTTTGTTTAGTTTTACAATCTATTGCATGCAAAAATCCTTTTGCGATATCAGCATGAATTAAAGATGCTAAATCTTTGGCAGTGGAATCTTGCGGTATTAATTTTGCATCAGGTAAAATTACACCGTCTTTGTTAGTTAGCTTAGATTCATCCTCTACAGGATACACGGCAATTAAGTTTAATGAATCAAACACTGCAGTATTTAGAATTTTTTGAATTCCAGTTGAAGAAATTTTAGAAAAAATTGTTTTAACTAAATCGAGTGCCTTTTGCTGTGGTGCAGGAAGTTCTTTTTCTTCATTAATTTTAAATCCATCATCGCCAGAAGTATAATTTATTATTCCAGCTTTTGTAGCTTTTCGTAAAAGTAATTCTGTTTCAGCACTACATGGAATTACCACACCTGAAATTTTTTTAAGAATATCAAGATCTTTACACAAATCGGCTTTATTTGCAGCAATGATCATTGGTTTAGTATTTTGTCTCAACTCTTTAACAAAATTTTCAATATCAGAATCAATCCATTCTTTAGGATTTTTAGCGACGAGACCTTGTTTTTGCAATACTGACTGAACTTCATGTTCCTTAATTCCCAATCCACTAAATCTTTTTGCAATCCCATCAGTTAGTTTTGCTCTTTTTTGATCTACTTCACGAGTTACCTTATCCCATTCTCTTTTAAGAATATCAATAAACCATTGATCAAATTCGTCTTGAACAAATGCAACATCTTCTAAAGGATCATGTGTTCCAAGTGGTATAGGCTGCCCTTGAATATCAGTGGTACCTGCAATATCAACAACATGTATTAAAATTTCAGCCTGTCTTGCATCATCAAGAAATTGATTTCCCAATCCTTTTCCCTCATGTGCACCAGGAACTAAACCAGCAACGTCAATTAATTTTACTGGAATTAATCTAGTACCATTAAGACATAATGGATTTTCATGTTTGAGATCAAAATGCTTACAAGCACAATCAGATTGAACAAACGCCATACCAATATTTGGCTCAATTGTTGTAAAAGGAAAGTTACCAGATACAACAATAGTTTCAGTTGCAGCAGAAAAAAATGTTGATTTTCCAACATTTGCTTTTCCAATTAATCCAATTTGCAATACACACAAAAATCTAATTCTACTTATTAGTATTGCAGAAATCGTTTAATCTAGTTGTAGGGATTTAACATTATGTCAATAGCAATAACTGGAAATCCAGGGACTGGTAAACATACAATTACAAAAAAAATTTCAGAAATACTAAATTTTCCAATAATCGACATCAACATAATTGCAAAAGATTCAGGATTATTTGAAAAAAATGAAAATACAAATGATGTGGATACTCAAAAACTAGGAAATACACTAAAAGAAAAAGAATTGGATAAAACCATAGTCGTAGGCCATTTATCACCATATGTTCTAGAAAAAAATCAGGTAGAAAAAATCATCATATTAAGAAGAAATCCTTATGATTTAGAACTAGTGTATAAAGAAAGAAAATATTCAGAAATTAAAATTAAAGACAATACGGGTAGTGAAGTGTTAGGGATTATTGCTCACGATACAGTTGAAAAGTTTGAAGAAAAAGCATTTCAGGTGGACGTTAGTAAAAAAAATGTTCAAGAAGTGGTTGAAAAAGTAATAGAAATCATTTCTAAAAACGGAAATAGCGAGCAAGTAGACTGGCTAGAGTTAGTAGCAAAAAATAATGATTTAAAAAAATTTTTTACTGATTGATTAAATAACGCTTTAAATTTTGCATAGTTACTTGTTTGAAATTTCTAAAACAGATCTAGCGGGAAGAATAGGAACCATATACACAAATCATGGCAAAATAGAGACGCCTGCATTTGTTCCGGTTATTCATCCAGTAAGACAAACAATACCATCAAAAAAAATCAAAGAAATTGGTTTTGATGTGGTAATTACAAATGCATACATTACAAAAAATAATTATGGTGATGAAGCAGTAAAAAAAGGAATTCACAAAATAATTGATTTTGATAAATCAATCATGACAGATTCTGGAGGATACCAAGTATTAGAATACGGAGATCTAGACATATTACCACCAGATATGGCAAAGTTTGAAACCGGAATA
>JABHXI010000122.1 GCA_018657375.1 Candidatus Nitrosopumilus sp.
GGTTCCAACATGGATACGATTCTAAAACAAGGGGTTGTTTTTCAAGTACGATCTGAGATTATTGAAAATCCTGCAATAGCAGAAAGTTTTTCATCAGTTAAAGATTTTGAAGCATTCATCCAAGATCAAACAGATCAAAGAATAAAACATCTCGGATTAGATGAGCCGTGGTATTCGCCTCAAAGAATTGGACTTACCATGTACAAGATAGTCCTGTTGGATTTTGGACAGGCTACATTTCTCACAAGTGATTCAGGATCTTCGGATGTAAAAGATATTATTTTTGAAAAGTTGCCAAAAACAATTCTGCTATTCACGTCAGCTACAGTGATTATTTCCATAATAGGAATATTTGTTGGTGCGCTAGCTGCAAGCAAAGTTGGCTCGATAGTAGATAGAATTACATCGAGTTTTGCAATAATCAGCTCCAGTTTTCCAGTGTGGTGGATTGGAATGTTAATGATATTTTTATTCGCGTTCACGTATCAAATTTTCCCAGCAAGAGCGACTCCGGACATTCCAGCAACAAGTCCAGAATACCTGGGAGCTTTGTTGTATCACATGGCATTGCCGCTAATCACAATTGTAATGATCGGGTTTGGATCTTGGGCATATCTGGTAAGGAATTTCATGGTGGGCATCATGCAAGAAGATTTCATAGTAGCAAAAAAGACAATTGGAATTAAACAAAGCAAGATAACGTACACTCATGCCTTAAAAAATGCCGCGCCCCCAATAATTACAATTCTAGCACTTAGTTTGTCAGGATCACTTGGTGGGGCGATAATCACAGAGGCCGTATTTGATTGGCCAGGTATGGGAAGACTATACTTTGAGGCAATAACAGTCATGGATTTGCCAGTAATTATCGGTGCGACATACATCTTGACAGTATTTTTTCTAGTAAGCATATTCATTGCAGATTTGCTTTATGGCTATTTTGACCCCAGAAT
This sequence comes from Candidatus Nitrosopumilus sp., assembly GCA_018657375.1. GTDB lineage: Archaea > Thermoproteota > Nitrososphaeria > Nitrososphaerales > Nitrosopumilaceae > Nitrosopumilus. The sequence continues at coordinate 954 of JABHXI010000122.1, forward strand.
ACGGAGCAGTGCAGGCGAATAGCAATGAGCAACATAACACCCCAGGAGATAAAGAAGGAGTTTCTTAAAAGTAAAATGGGAATTGCAGGAATTATAATTCTTACAATTTTAATTTTAACATCAATCATCACAATGATCATAATTCCAATAGAAACGTTTCAAGAATGGAACAATCCCGAAAGTTGGATCACTTATCCAAAAGCGGCAATTCCAATTTGGGTAAACTTATTTTTGACAGAAAAAATTCCGGAGCATAAAATTCTAGCAGAGCCCAACATTGAAACAATGTTTAACGACGAAATAAGTCTAACATCGTATCAATTTAATGTAAATTTTAATTATGATCAATTTCCAAAAGACTTCATCTACTCATATTTGTTAGAGTATTCAGGTTCCCCGCTGATTCAAGTCTCAGTGATCAGGCCAGACGGAGTTAAACTGGAATTGGTTTCAACGTCACTGCCGCATTCAGATTTAAAAACAATTCATAGCGACAGAATGTTTTCAACTGACGCCATGGTTAAGAAGGAGTTGGTTCTGCAAGAAGAAAAATTTGAATTCGAAATAAACGAATTGTCTGTAGAAGACATTGTTTTTTCAAAAACAGAATCAAACAAACCACTAAAAGGAAACTATGTTTTTTTAGTTGATTTTTATGAAATAAACGAAGAAAGCAAAATTATCGATTCAAAATTAATCATAGGCGGTAAGGCTTTTGGCATAATGGGAACAGATGAATTGAGAAGGGATTTGGCAATAGGACTATTGTGGGGAACGCCACTAGCGTTGTTCATAGGTCTTGCAGTGTCAATTGGCTCGGTAGTGATGGGATTGGTGTATGGAATCTATGCAGGGTTCAAAGGGAAAAAAACAGATGAAACCATGATGAGATTTAACGATGTTCTTTATGCGTTGCCGGCGTTGCCTTTTCTAATAATACTTTCAGTCACCATTAGCAACAGCATATTTGTAATGACAGGGTTTTTGATGATTTTTGGATGGGTTGGAATTGCAAAGGTGGCACGAAGCATGTCACTTCAAATTAAAACACGAGGATATGTAGAAGCTGCAACAATAATGGGTCAAAAAGATTCAAAAATGATCCTCAAACATATTTTACCGCAATTGCTCCCATATGCATTTGCAAGTATTGCGATATCAGTCCCAGCAGCAATAACTACAGAAGCTGGCCTAAGCTTTCTAGGGTTAGGTGATCCATCATTTCCGACATGGGGTCAAATTTTACATGATGCAAATACGTTTGGTGCTGCAGCCAGGGGACTGTGGTGGTGGATAGTGCCGCCGGGAATTATGATTGCGATAACAGGTTTGGCATTTGTCTTTATCGGAAACGCTTTAGATTCAATAATTAATCCAAAATTAAAAAGGTGATTATGAAAAATGGTTTCGAATTATCTCTAAAGCAGATGCGTTTAGTTTTACTGTATAGATTAATGAGTTAGGATCATCTTTTGTCTCAAATAAAATGTCGGTAAATTTGGTTTTCTCTTCCTCAGTTGCGCCAGCATCGTGCGCACATAAGCTGAAGGCCTTCAAATTTAGGTTAAAAGACAACAGATGTTTAATGAATTTTTTATAATCTTCAGGGTTTTTCCAAGGTATTTTTTTTTCAAAACATGCGGCAATCCATACATCAACAGAGTTGTGAAAAATAACCTTCTTACGAATTTCATCTAATGACATGATTAAACCTAAAAGTCAGCTCGTTGCATTTTTGAACCACATCTAGGGCACGAGCCACCATTGTGTTTATTCTGGCAAA
>JABHXI010000123.1 GCA_018657375.1 Candidatus Nitrosopumilus sp.
CCAGACAAGTGAGAGTCAGCTACATCTTTTGGTAAAACATTAGTTAGCAAACGTTCAGCAAATATTCTTTGTCCAGCATTAAACAAAATACCTTCAGCACCATTATCAACATCATCCAGATTAGAAACCATTTCTTGGGCATCATAAACAGGCATGCCTAGTCGTGAAAGTTTATTTCTATATTCTTCGTGACCGTGCTCTAAAAGGACTGAATTTACCATTTCTCGAATGATTGCGCCTGTAAGATATGTAATTTGATATTTGTAAATTCTGTTTTCAACTTCTTCAGTAATTTTTTGTGCTAGTTCTAATGGAAGACTGCCTTCACGAACCAATGATTGAATGATTTTATGGGAATTAAACTCCTCAATGGATTCACCGGATGTTCTAACATACATTTTTCCACTTTCAATAATGGATCTTTCCTCAATTTGTCGAGCTAAACTCAGAACAAGTTTTCCAAGATTTGTTATGGTATAACGTCTTTCAGATTTGTTAAGTGCCACAAGTGATTGTCTAAGTAATTTTCTTAAGTGATATGCAAATTTTCCACTTTCTTTTTTAGATTTGAATCCTGCCAATGATTTTAGTTCAGAATAAGTTAAAGGGCCTTTTGAATTTAAAATTCTAAGAATATCAATTCTATTAGGACTTGCCATAACAGAGAATATCATTCTCACACGTTTTGAGGTAGATTGTAAAATACCGCCACGTTTTGGATCAGAATCATCGTCCATATCTGAATCTAAATCTAAATCAGAATCTACATCATCATCAGAATCTAAATCCATTGTCAATTCATCTTCACTCATTGTCATGACTAAAACTAACTTAAGGAGTAAATAAGACTTGTGACTAGAGCAATTTTTTTGAACAAAATAATAAAAAATTTAATAAAAAGATCTTGCTAGGATCATTTTTCTTGAACGTCTAATGAAAATTCAGATGTAGAAAGTTTTTGTCCACAAGATGGGCACTTGCCATCAGAAGGATTCAATACATCTTTTAAAGATTTTAACATTTTCATAGTAACTATCTTTTCACCACATTTACCACATGTTATCTCTACAGACATAAAATAATCAGATTTACAAAATAATTAAGAAATAGTTCTGATTTTTTTTAATGATTGAAATAAATTATTTTACTGTTTTTCAACAATAATTCCGCGTTCATCAAAATCAACAATTTTAGCTCTTGTGCCGACAGGTAAATCTGCAGGGGTTGCAATTCCACCCATAAATCCAGAAATTCTCAAATCTGTGTCATCTAATTGAAGTATAACAAAAGCATATGGGGTATATTTCTCAAATCCTGCAGGAGCCACTGTGATTATAGTATAGGTCGCAATTGAGCCTACGCCGTTTAGTATAGAATCCTCAAATCCCTTGCTGCCACATTTTTCACAATAATAGACATTTGAAAGATGGAGTAGTCCACAACTAGTACACTTGTGAGTTAAGACCTTGCCTTCCTTTACATTTTCAATAAATTGTTCCTTAACAGACATTTTACACACTTTGAAATACATGAACTGCACAACTTGCACCTGTTGCACCGAAATTATGAGTTAAACCAATTTTTGCATCTTTAACAGTTCTTGCACCTGCTTTTCCAGTTAGTTGATCAAAGACTTCTGCGACTTGACCAACACCTGTTGCACCAATCGGATGTCCTTTTGATTTAAGACCACCTGAGGGATTAATTGAAATGTCAGAATTTAATTTTGTTCTATCCTCACGAATAGCTTGAATGCCTTGTCCTTTACCAAAGAATCCTAAATCTTCAGTGTCAACAACTTCTGCAATTGTAAAACAATCATGTACTTCTGCAAAATCTACATCCTTTGCAGTTATACCGGCCATGTCATATGCAGCTTTTGCTGCAATTTTTGTACTTGGTATTGTTGTCATATGTTCACGTCCTTGTAGTGCAGCAGGTGATCCACCTCTACCAGAGCCAATAACTTCTACATAATCACCACCGTGTGCTTTAGCAAATTTTTCAGAGCAAAGAACTACTGAACTTGCACCGTCAGAGAAAGGACAGCAATCATAAAGTTTTAGTGGACTTGCAACAACTGCAGAGTTCATTACGTCATCAATTGTAATATTTTTTTGTAAGTGAGCTTTAGGATTTAGCAATCCGTTTTGATGGTTCTTTACTGCAACCTTTGCAAAGTCTTCTTCAGTTGCATCAAATTCTGTCAAGTAAGCTCTTGCCATAGATGCAAAAAGTCCTGGAAATGATGCACCTGCTTGACCCTCATAAAAGAAATCCGAACAATATGCAAAGTAAGTTGTTGTCCAATCAGTTCCAGTATGAGTTACTTTTTCAACACCAGAAACAATAAGACAGTCATAAAATCCGGCTGCAACATTTGCAAATGCCTCTCTAAAGGCAACAGAGCCACTTCCACATGCTGATTCTATTGATAATGATGGTTTATCTGAAATTCCTAAATTACTCATTAAAACAGGACCAAGATGTACCTGTTTGTCAGCTACTCCAAAAACATTAGAAATGTAGGCTGCTTTGATCTCTTTTGGATCAATTCCTGCGCTATCTATGGCTGCAACTGATGCCTGAGTAGTGATATCGCCTATACTATCAGCTAATTTTCCATATTTCGTGCTACCAGCGCCAAGAACACAAACCTTTTCCATAAATCTCACTGACCAAATTCCCTATAAAAATTGTTTTAGTAAAATCAACATCAGAAAATGTTAAAGAAGAAAAGAAGAGCAAAAACAGTTCAAATTAAAAAAATTACTGTTCGACATATAATCAAAATTACAAAATCTAAAACAGAGATTTTCAAAAAAGAGATCGCTCAGTACTTGGATAATAATGGGTTTCTTTCATGGTCATCAAAAGAAAAAAAATATCTTATTCTTGGAACAAATTCTCCAAAAAAAGGATTAGTGTCATGTCCAGAATGCAAAGTCGGTGAATTAATGGTAATCAGATCAAGAACCACACGAAAACGTTTCATGGGTTGTTCTAATTTTTATGATGGATGCAAAGCATCATCACCCTTATTACAAAAAGCAAGAATGCGAGCTACAAAGAAACCATGTGATGTATGTAAATGGCCAATCATAATTTTTCGTTATTCACGAAATCAAAAATGGACTCACCAATGTGCAAATTTTAATTGTGAGAGTCGAATAACTAAGACTTCAAAGTAGAGTAAGCATCAATTCTTCTGCTTTTTAACAATGGTAAAACTTTACGGATTTCTTTTACTTTCTTTAAATCAATGTCAACAAAACCAATTCCTTGTTTCTTTTTCATATCAAGCAAAATTTTTCCATAAGGATCAACAACCAAACTTCGTCCACAGTAAATATTTCCAACTTGATCAGGTGCAATTACATAACATCCATTTTCAATTGCTCGTGTTTTGTTAATTGTAATCCAATGTTCTTCTTTCATAGGACCATCAACCCAAGCAGAAGGTACAATCAAAACTTCAGAGCCTGCAACAGCAAGTGCTCTTGACATTTCTGGAAATCTCAAGTCATAACAAATCATCATACCAATTTTTCCAATGGATGTCCCCACAGGCTTTGCAATTTTTGAGCCTGCAATCATTTTATCAGATTCTTTGAATCCTAATGCGTCATAGAGATGAATTTTACGATACGTAGAGATTACTTTACCCAAATGATCAATCACGAATGAAGTGTCATAAACGCGATCTATGCTCTTACTTTTCTCATAAAATGATCCTACAACTTGAATATGATTTTCTTTTGCTGCTTGTGAAATAGTTGAAATAAAATTCCCATTAATTTTTTCAGATAAACTTGCTAACTCTTTAGAAGTTTGAGAAGAATTTGTGTAAAACATCATGAATTCAGAAAAGGCACAAAGTGTAGCATTCTTAGAAGATGCTTTTGAAATGTATGAAACAATTTTTTTAAGATTTTCTTCTTTGTTTGTTGATGCTTTGAATTGTACTACTGCTACTTTCATAAAATTAGATATTAGAATTAGAATAAAAGCGTAAACTATTGGTACATTCTATAGTTAGACCATTTTATTATTATATTAAAATGGATTAAACAACAATAACCGATTAAAAGTGTGGTGTGTTTGTTGACTGGAACTATCCAGTTGATTTTTTTATTTTAACATTAAAAGAAAAAATTAAAGTTGGCTTCCTGCTAAAAACCAATTTTCTTTAGGATTGTCTTCAAAAACAACAATAACGTGACTTTCTTTTGTTTTCAGAATTTCTACGGCGGATTTTGTAATTGCTTTTGCATATTCCTCTTTTTGTTCCTGTGTTCTGCCAGGATACATTGATACTGTAATCAACGGCATGAAGTTTTTTAATTCATTGAAGAATTTATTCTTTCAACTATTGTTATCTGTAATCTGAATCTGAATCATAACCATATCTTGTTCCATATGTAAAATCAGATCTATGCATTTTCTTATACAGATATCCAGTCGCTATACCTATTGCAAAACCGCCAATATGGGCAAGATATGCTACGCCTCCTCCAGCTACACCAAATCCGCCAACAAAGAACGGAAGTAGGTTTTGAAAAACTAACCAAAATGGTAAAAACCATCGTGCCTGAATATGCATCATTCTCCAGAAAAATCCTAGCATCAAGAAGGTTTGAATTCTAGTTTTTGGAAAAATTATCAAGTATGCACCCAGTACACCAGAGATTGCACCAGATGCTCCAACAGCAGGTATTCCACTTGACATATCACCAAAAATATGAACCAGTCCAGCAACAACTCCCCATGCAAGATAAATTCCTAAAAATTTAATTTTTCCAAATTTTA
>JABHXI010000124.1 GCA_018657375.1 Candidatus Nitrosopumilus sp.
ATAGATCTTTCAAGAATTGCAAGTAAAATGGAAATTGACGCTTGTGAAAAAACAGTTGATGAAGTGGATTTAGTATTAATGGATGGTTCACTTCACTCACAATTTATGACAAGGCAATCAGCACTAGATGCACAAGTTGTAAAAATAATGAATAAAAAAAAGAATGTGATATTTATTGCAAAAACATCAAACACCAAAAAACAATTTGAGAGTTTAGGTTCTCTTGCAGGGGACATATTTTATTATAATCACGTTACAAACGGTCCAGGATTTAGTGAAATATTTGTAGAAAAAAATTATGGTTTTGATAAAATAATATCATCTACATTTGTGAGATTAAGTGATTCAACACCAATTATTAAATTAGAATTTTTAGGGGGAAAACACGATAATGACGAAATCAAATCAATTATGAACAAATTATTCAAAACTAGTGTAGGAGGGTATCCATACGCATTAAAACTTGCACACAACAACTGTAAAATATCAGACAAAGAACTTGGAAAAATGGTTAGTTTGTTAGGATTAAGTAATGAGATTGGCTCAAGGGAGGTATTGGGTTGAGTCTAGGTTTTGTAGTGGGGGAATCAAAGCCCACGTCAGTAACAGCAATTACATCACGATCATTATCGGTTGGCGAATATATTAAAATCAGCATAGACGAAGGGGACATTTTAGGATTAGTTGAAAGATCATCGGTCTCAAGTGCAGCATTTACCGATGTTAAAAATTTTCATGAAGCAGAAGAGAGTACAGAAATTGCAGACATCAATAAAAGAGATAAAACATTTACAGCACACATAGGAATTTTAGGGTTTTTGGAAAATCTACGAAAAGGTCAATCAATCATTCCAGCAATTCCGCCAATTCCAGGCACAGAAATTACACAACCAACTAATCAAGATTTAGAAGAAATATTTAGTCCAAAAAAAGAGGGCTGGTTAAAAATTGGAAATCTGTTACGAAATAAAAAAATCGAAGCAAAAATAAATTTGGACAAAATTGTTTCAAGACATTTAGGAATACTAGCAATGACAGGAATGGGTAAAAGTAATCTAGTTTCACTAATTACAAAAAAAATATCAGAAGTAAAAGGAACAGTGATAATCTTTGATTACCACAATGATTACACAACACTAAACATTCCAAATGTGAATGTAATTGATGCAAAAATTAATCCAAGGTTGCTTGAAGCAGATCAATTTTCAGAAGTATTAGAAATTAGAGAAAATGCAGATGTCCAACAACGTGTTTTAAGAATGTCATTCACACAAGAGGTAAAAGAAGCAGGGGAATTTTGGAATAAGTTAGAGTACGAAGTAGACTTGCTTGTAAATTCAGAAGACAAAAAATTAAAAGAAATCAGAACATCAGCATATAGGGTCCAGGACATCATAGAGGATGCGCAAAGACGATTTGACGATATTTTAGATCCAGAGGTTGGGAATCCAATGGACTACATAAAAGAAGGGTGTACAAACATCATTAACATTTCAGAGCTATCAGAAAAACAAGCAAACGTAGCAATGGGATTTTATTTACAACAGTTGCTAAAAGACAGAAAAAATGCAACCATAGCAAAACATGGAAAATCAAAAAAACAAAAAGACTACAAATTCTTTGAACCTGTGTTCATAATTCTTGAAGAAGCACACGTGTTCATTCCAAAAGATCACGATACAGCGGCAAAATATTGGGCTGCAAAAATTGCCAGAGAAGGAAGGAAATTCGGAGTAGGACTAGCAATAGTGTCTCAAAGACCACGCAGTGTAGACTTGAATATTCTCAGTCAGATGGGCTCATTTGCGATAATGAAAATCATACAGGAAGACGATCAAAGGCAGATAGCCTCAGCCACAGAGTCAACCAGTCGTGAATTGATATCACAATTGACATCATTAAACGTAGGGGATGCAGTTCTTGTCGGACAGTGGACAAACTTACCATCAATGGTACACGTCGAGGAGGTTAAGGAGAAGAAAATGGGAGCAGATCAAAGTGCAACTAAAGCTTGGATAAAGGCAGATAAAATGAAAAATGTCGGAGTAGAACACACACAAGGATTAGTTCAAAAAGATTTGTTGTTAGACTAATGTTATTTTCACATATTGCAGATACACATTTGGGATTAGTTCAGTATGGCTCTAATGAAAGAGAACAAGATGTGTATGATGTTTTCAATCAAGCAATAGACATATCGATTAAAGATCACGTAGATTTTGTAATATTTGCAGGGGATATTTTTCACGTACCCAATCCAAACGGTGCAGCAGTAATACAGATGGCAAATGCATTAAAACGTCTAAAACAAAATAACATTGATTCATTTTTTATTCTAGGTGATCATGACATAAGCAGAATTAGAGGAACTCCAATTCCATTCATATATCATAATCTAGAATTTTCAAAATACATCGGAAATGGAAAACCAATAGAATACAAAGGAGTAATGTTAGCAGGGCTAGACAAAATAAGAAAAACAGAAATGTCACAGTATGAAGAAACATTTGTAAATTTAGATAAAACTGTTGAAAAATTTGCAGGGCATAAGATACTGGTATTACATCAAGGCATAACGGAGTTTAACAAATTTGCAGGGGAATTGCAATCAACAGATTTACCAAAAAATTTTACATATTATGCAATGGGACACCTACACGATAAAGACATCAAACAATTTAATCATCTGAAAGGTCCAATCGCATATCCAGGATCAATCGAGCTGACAAATAGTGAAGGAATTAAGGATGTAAAAAAAGGATTTTTTGAAGTGGATATTTCAGGAAGTGAAGCAATGCCAAAGTGGGTTGAACTAGATACCAGACCTCAGTTTTCAGTTAGCGTCGATTACAAAGAGTTAACAAAAATAATTGATGAAATTATAGAGAAAATTAGTGATTATACAAAAAAACCAATAATTGAAGTAAAAATACATGGTAAGGACATAGATGCAGACTATGTTCAGGCACAAATTGCAAGGTTAAACGCACTTGCACTTGAATGTAAATGGAAAATCACTACAAAACAAATATCAGAGTCATCAGTCTTTTTAGATAGACCGAGCGTAATCGAAGATGAAATGTTTAGGCTATCAACAGACGCATTAGGTTCAGAACAAGATGCAAATTTTGCGATAAAAGAACTTCTTCCAGTACTATCAACAGATGGAACAGATCAAGCGCTGCAAATAATTTTAGAAAGTTATGAGAAATTTAAAAAGGAAGAAAACCAATGATAACATCGATTGAATTAGTAGACTTTCTATCACATTC
>JABHXI010000125.1 GCA_018657375.1 Candidatus Nitrosopumilus sp.
GGTAGTGTTTACGTCTCCTGGCGTAAAGTATTTGGTTCTGGTGATACCCAAGTCAGAGACATGGTAGTTGCATCATCAACTGATGGTGGCAAAACCTTCTCTGGCCCAGTAAAAATCCATGATGACGGATTCCAGTTTAAGGGATGCGTCCATGTTGGCGCACCAATGGCAATAGACTCTGAAGGAACTTTGCATGTTGCATGGTACACTGGTGCAACTGAACGTCAGGGAATGTATTATGCCACATCAACTGATAACGGACAAAGTTTCAGCGACCCTATGCCAATCTTAACTGGTGACTGGGTTCCTCCACAAAGAATATTCATCACAGTTGACAATGATGACACTGTTTGGTTAACGTGGGAAGACGCAACTGGACTTTCTACCAACGAGAGAGCTTGGAGATATGGTGACACACAAGCATTGATTTTCACTGCTCAAGTCATTGATGGCCAACTAATAAAATCTGATAATCCAATTAATCTAAGTGATGCTAAATCACTCACCAACATAGACTCTGATAACGGATTGGTCTCAATTGTTTGGACAGAAACTGATAACTCTGTTAAAATCTCAACAGCTGAAAATTAATTCTGATTTGATATGAAAGTATCAAAAAAAATACCCAGCACGCTAATTTTGTTTTCGGGAGTTTTCTTATTTGCCTTTTCTTTTTCCGACGCCCAACTAATCCCAGCTGATGCACAAGAATTCCTACAAGCACCTGATTACAATGCCATTGCGTTAGACGGAACTCCTGTTTCTGTTTCTGACTATCAAGGTAAAGTAATTCTTGTAAATTTATGGGCTACGTGGTGTGAACCCTGTAGGGAAGAAATGCCTGCATTGGGAGAATTACACAGCATGTTTCCTCGTTCTGATTTTGAAATAATTGGCGTAAGTATCGATGATCCTGGTTTTGAACAAGTAATAGTGCAAACAATGGCTGATGACAATCTAACTTATCCTGTATGGTTAGATCCTGAGAATAGGTTTCAATTTATGTTTAGAACAATTGGAGTTCCTGAATCTTTTCTAATTGATGCAGATGGAAAAATAATTCATCAATGGAGAGGGGCGTTTGATCCTGTTTCTGAAGACACAATCAATTTGGTGGAATCCTCAATTCAAGGAACCGTTTACCAGTCTTCTGAAACGACAATTTTGACTGATGGACTTGTTGCAGGATTTGTAATTGCATTTAGTGCTGGTGTTCTAAGTTTTCTTTCTCCGTGTGTTTTGCCCTTAATTCCAGTTTACGCATCACTGATTACTGGAATGAGCGCAAAAGAATTATCTCAAGAGACTTCTCAATCCACCAGAAGCAAATTACGGTTAACTGCTACGGTTAAAGGAATTATGTTTGTCCTGGGATTTTCAATAATTTTCATGCTTTTAGGCACAACTGTATCTTTTATGGGTAATCTGTTTTTTGATGCAACACAATGGATTGAAAGAATTGGCGGTGTAGTTCTCATAATATTGGGCTTGCATATGATTGGTATTTTTAAAATCCCTCGATTGGAAAAACAAATTAGATTCGACATGGGCAAGAGAAATTCTGGAAAATTTGGTCCGCTTGTTGTGGGAATGGCATTTGGCGCTGGATGGACTCCTTGTATCGGACCAATTCTGGCAGGCATTTTGACGATTGCAGCATCAAGCTCATCTGTAGTGACAGGAGCTAGTTTACTCGGGGTTTATTCTTTAGGGTTGGCAATTCCATTTTTAGTTTCAGCCATTGCAATTGACAGATTTCTTGTTTTCTTTACAAAGATTAAATCAAAAATGCTGTGGATTGAAAAGATTTCAGGAATATTGTTTGTAGTATTTGGTATTGTGTTACTAACTGGCTCACTCGTATACCTAAATAATTTTTTTAAAATATCCTTCTAACTAGAACGAGAACAACCACATTTTACATACACCACTTTGAATTCCCCACCTGTTTTGATGTTGTGAGACATTGGTCTGTTACAATACTGACAATCTACCGCGCCATGATATTCTTCCACTGGAACCACCTGATACTCCCATGACTTTTTCTTCCTATCCCAATACACAGAATTGATTTCAGTTGGCGTGCCCATACTTTGAATTTAGCATAAATTTGTTTAATTAATTTTTAGAACCTACTATTTTCTAAACCCACATGCCTAAAACCCTCTAATTAGCAGTAAATAGGGCTATTTTAAAAACAAATTGTGAAGGATATTTCAATTTCTGCAGTTTTAGATTCTATGAACGGCGACACTGCCTACATGACTGACATGTGGGAAAAATGCGTTGATAAAAAAAACAAAAGATACACACGGAGTAAATTTTCTGACGCTCTTGACATATTGGAGAATTTAGGATATTTGAAAAAATATGGATACAAAACTGAATCATCATATACAAAACTGAAATTTATTGACGCGGCAGATCATATTGGTTTTATCAACAATGTTATTTTTACAAATGAAAGTAAAATAAACAAATCACTAGTAAAACTTGACAGCAGGAAAATCTTTATTGTTATTTCCAAAGATCTTAATACCCATAAATTAAACAAACATGCCATTAAGGATTACGAATTATTTTTAGAAGGTACAACAAGCATGCTTGGATTATCTTCATCTATTTTATTTACAATTGAAAATAGTTCTGATTCTGAATTAAAAAAAGAATTAAAATCTTGTCTTAAACAAATTAAA
>JABHXI010000126.1 GCA_018657375.1 Candidatus Nitrosopumilus sp.
AAAAATATGACATTACAAGAAATTTCATCAATTTGCAATGTTTCGAGGAGCATGGCATCAAAAAGATTACAAGTATTATCTTCACTTGGAGCTATTGAAAAAGTTAAACTAGGAAATAAAATCAAATTTTGCAAAAAATAATTTAACTTAGAATTAAACTATTTTGCGTTAGAATCTATTTTAAATTTAAATTTTAATGATTCGTCAACTTCCCCCATGTTTGAAAAAACCACTTCAATCAAATCCGCGTCAGTGAGTGATAGACTAAATTTATCAGTGCCGTCATAGGTACTTTCTTGATCAATCATAGAGTTACCGTCTGAGGACACATTGAGCGTATAGGATACATCGCTAACAGGTTTTTCAGTTAAACCTTCAACGATTGAAATGTTTAATGAATTATCTGGTTGCAATGAAGGTTGATTGGTCCACCAATCCCATTGATTCCACCAAACAGAAACCAAGTATTCCCCATTGCTGGTATACTTTGTAAATGCAAATTGTTTAGCATGACTGTCATCCTTTTCTTGAACAATCTTTCTTTCCGTTGGAACAGAATTTACTTCAGCAATTCTAGCAATGGTTTTGATTAACAATTTATCTTCAGTAGAATATTTTTCACCGTTAGGTCCGAATGCAGGTAATGTACGATCATAGTATTGAGCATAAATATTATCTCCAGGGGATACCTTGAGTTCAACTGCAGAGCCTCCACTCTTGTAATATAATTCTCTGACAGTTGATTCTCGTCTATCAGGATCTATGAATGTAACTTTTACAGGATAATCCCCGTGCATTTGAGGTGTTCCCCTAAAGTTTGGTTTCCAATATGCGTTAACTTCAACTCCACCTTCATCCGTATCAGACCAAATATGCATCTGATATCCAGTTCTCTTATCAAAGGGATAACGTAAACCATCTAAATCTTTAATTGTAACTGTTGCTTCGTCTGTCATTTCATATTCTTCTGCATTAAAAGACAAGTCTGCAATTCTCCAAGTGTGTGTTGCAGATTTATGCATCCATTTATTCTCAGCATATTCAAAGCTCATTGTAACGGCACCATCTTGACCTGTTTTAACTCCCAGGACACCATCATCAAGTGTACCCTGACCATTATAGTTACCACTGCCTTCACATCTATCTCCACCATACATCCTTACGCCATCGTCGTTAACGGTTGTGGAAAATCCACGAAGTTTCATTGAACCGTAAAAGAGCCCATGATCACGGCCTGTTTCGATAAAAGAATTGCATGAAGATTTTGAATCTGCACGTACAGAACCATCTCTAGAAGTAAGTGTGATTAAACCTTGACCATCCCCGTCATTTCCTAGAGTGTCAATTTTTTTATCATCAGCATTAAATCCAGGAGCCCAAAGTAATACGTAAATTCTGCTTCCCCAAGAGTAACCTTCTGTTCTTTCTATACATTTTGACATGTAATCTTGAGGTTTCATATGTGGTTTATCATATTCTGTTTTTTTAATAGGGTTATTTTCACAGAAGAAAATTTTGTTTCCATTCTCTTTTGTTTGGACTGCAGCATCAGCAGTTGGCAAAATACCACCATCATTGTTTGAGTTTAATGGAAAACCAGAAGTTAACAAAACTAGCATGAAAAAGAATGCAAAATATCTAGATTTAACAAACATAATGATTTTCTATCGAGATTTTTTTTAATATATGGTTTGGTACATCTACTGAATGAGTTACAAAATTGGATGCCAATTCCATAGTTGTACCAATTTAATATTAATATTTCAAAATAATTAAAATATCATGAAAAAACTCACAATATTTGTAATTTTTTCATTTTTAATGATATTTTCATTACAACAGATGACGTTTGCAGAAACAGAAAATGAGGAGCAAAGGAAAAAAGATACAGAGAAAGCAGTTGAAAAGCACAAAAGAAAAAGTACAGAGAAAGCAGTTGAAGAGGAAGAGGAAGTAGAGAAAGAGTCAGAAATAAGGAAAATTCCAAGTAAATTAATAAAATTACTGCCTACAGAAAACAAACTTGAAGAAATCACACACAGAACAATTTGGAAATATGTCGATAAACAGTCCACCCTAGATGAAGAAATAGGAATTGAAACAGTTACTGCGCTACTTAGAGATATCAGTAGAGTGTATGATCCCATAGTT
>JABHXI010000127.1 GCA_018657375.1 Candidatus Nitrosopumilus sp.
GTTGTTGCTTGAAAATACTGTGGAGTATTTTTTGTAACACTCTCAAAGCATTTTTGTACATTTTGTTTGTAAATTGTAAATACATCGTTTGACTGATTTGTATTTTGAGTTGTTTGTGTGCTCATATGCCTAATCTAAATAAACCAGTATATATATTATTGGTAATGATTGGTAATGACTGGTAATTAAAGACATAAAATGATTAGAGTAATAACAAGTATGACACTTATGAAAAATAAGTTCACAAATAAAATTATTAAAAAGTCACAAAAGTTCAAAGAAAATTCACAGATTATGATATTTTATTTTTAAGATTAAAAATAATTTTATTTTTATTTTTAGATACGGAGAAAATACAGTTTTGAAATTTATTTAGATTTTTTTAATTTCTTAGTTTTAGATTTTTTTGCTATGGGTAAAATTATCACTTGAACTAAATCGCCATCATTCAAATCAAGTGCATTACGTTCAGCTTCGGGAATTGAGATTCTGCCATTACTGCTGATGGTGGTTTTGTATGCGCCCCAATTCATAAAAGATGGAAGCATCTGTCCGATGTTAAACATAGTATCCATACTTTTTGTTTGCATGGAGGACATATTGTCCATGATGTTAGATTGAGTTTGTATAGTTTTTTCAGAAACATCTCTTAGAGTGTCTAACGGATTAAATGTTTGATTTGATTGATTTGTCATTAGATTACCAAAATTTTTCATAAATTCAGTTTGTGCTTGACCGCTTTTCTGTATCCAGTTTTTAAACATTGTAGTTGGATCATATTGGTTATTGTTACCACTCATAACCAAATAATTCAGTAAATGTAATTTAAGTCCTTTTATCAACTATTCAAAAATTTTAGCACCTGGGAAGCAAATAGTTTAGGCTCTTGAACATATGGGGTATGACCGCATTTATTCATCTCATAGAACTCACAATTATCAATAGATGAAACAAACTCTTTTGCAAAAGTGATGGGAATTACAGGATCGTCCGCACCCCAAATAATCAATGTAGGGGAAGAAATATTTTCAAGTTTTTTTGTAATCACTTCACAATTTTTTAATCCCAGCAAGGTCGACATAAATGCAAATTTAGCATTAGGTAATTTCATCCTTGAAACAAACCCCTTGATTATTTCCAAGGGGATTTTTTTACCAGAACCATCCATTATTTCAAATGCATTTTTTGCACTATGTTCATTTGGATATAATGCAGCCATAATGTATGCATCAAGAGCAAAAGTAGATTGTTTCATTATTCCCGATGGGGACACTAAAATTAATTTTTCAACAGACTGAGAATGAGATGAAGTGTATTCTGCAGCAATTTGTCCACCGAGAGAAGATCCGATAATGCTGGTTTCTTTTATGTCCAAAGAATCTAAGAATTTTTCTAAAAAATTTGAAAAATAATCTATGGTATAATCTGTTACAGGTTTATCACTATGACCAAATCCCACCAAATCAGGTACCACAACATGAAAATCAATTGCAAAAAGGGGCAAAACATATTGCCATCGTTCTGATGAAGCACCTAATCCATGAACAAGTACAAGTGTTTTTTTAGAGGAGCCTGATTCAAAATAACGAATTTTATTTCCGTCAATATTGATAAATTTTTCTTTCAATGTTGTAGATTCAATTAGTTTACTAGATAAGTTATTGTCTTGATTTTTTCAAATTATGACTATTTTTCTAATTCTTTTTAGATTTTTTTTATTTTATATTCTTAAATTTTTGAGAAACTTTCTTTCAGGTTTATCATATCTAAACTGTTTAGCCATTTGCTGATTATACTATTGCATTAATTAAAAAATTATGATATAATTTATCAATAATAACAAGTTTCTATCAAATCATTCATAGCATTACTACTGATCAATCGTTCATCTCTTTTAAATGCAAATTTGCTTTACTATAACTATGAATGATAACGATAACTCCGCAACCTGGGAAGACGCAATGGGCTCATCCTGGTTAATATCTGAAGAATAATTGAACAATTTTGGTTAACCCTGTTCATGTTTGGATTAACTTTGATGCCCAATTACAAACTTCATTTCTAATTTTAAATTATTTTCATCTATGAGTTGTTTATCGAAAGTACCCATTAGTTATTATGCAAATTCACTCTAATGCGGATAACCGGTCATGGTGATGCGAAGAACAGTAGTCATCATGGTGTGCCTTTGCCTCTTCTCACTACTTCCATGCTCTCTTCTAAAGTCAAATTTATCAATTTTTAAAAAACCACATTTATTTTTTTAGCCCTTAGAAATAATTGCAACTTAAACAATGGCATGATGTTAACTTGACAAGTAAGTAGTACTCATCAAGCCAACAATGGACAGTAATCTTAAAGGAATAAAAATCATTTGAGTAAAATCATGACCCTGGATTATTTTATTGTGGTTTTGAATTTCATGCCATGACTTTCTACAGGCATGTTTTTCATAAAACTTTATTTTATGAATAATTAAATTTGATGATGTATCATGGGTGACTATGTTGATGGTTGAACACACTAAAGAATGCAAATATCGAGTCGATAATGATTTACCGCATACAAATTGCTATTGCAAATGTCATAAAATTATAATGATGGAATCTACAAAAATGGAATCAAGGACTTTCTGATTCTTTTTCAGGCTCAAAATTATCTACAATTTCTGTTACTGTTTTAATAATGGCATCTTTGATTTGCTCTTGCTTCATTCCCGATTTGCTCATAAGTTTCATTTGATCCATTAATGCAAAATGCATGCGACCTTGCAAGTAATCTACAATCCCAAAACCCTTTTTTGGAAATTCGGTGACAAACAGTTCATGATCAGGTGACTCTTTGGATGCTTCTGCCATAATAGAAATTACAAAAATGATATTATGTATTTTACCAACTTTGCAAATATGTCGAATAATTTTGTGCCTAGTATTGTCCTAATTTCAGGTCCGGTATGTCTGAATAATTACTAGCATCTGGAATTGTGGACGATAATGACAATATGATGTTGCTACATGCTGAGCATCTTGGAACAATTTCTTACAAATTAAAAAATCTTTTTACGATGCAGAGTATTGAAAAAAATGAAACTTGTCTGATTTTAAATTTATTCCAAATGAAGAACAATTTCAAAATTCAAACGTTTGCAAATTTATGAAAAAGCATGACATATCATCATTAGATGAATTGTGTATAAAGTCAAAAAATAATTTGGAATGGTTTTGGGAATCCGTGGATAAGGACATTGGAATAATATGGGATAAACCATACACAAAAACACTAGATACTTCAAATGGAATTGCTTGGTCTAAATGGTTTGTCAACGGTAAAACTAATCTGTACAAATCATCTGTTGAAAAATTCACAAAAACATTTCCAGAAAAAATTGCATATAATTTCATATCTGAAGATGGCATCGAAACAAAATTATCTTATCTAGAATTAAATTCAAAAGTTTCAAAACTTGCAAATGGATTAAAATCATTAGGAGTAAAAAAAGGCGACGTAATTGCAATTTATTTGCCCATGGTGGAGGAGGCAATTGTATCCATACTTGCAGCAGCTAAGATTGGAGCAATTCAAACAATTATTTTTTCAGGATACAGCTCAGAATCACTCCAAATAAGATTGCAGGATTGCCATGCAAAAATTCTGCTAACTTCTGACGGGTTTCATAGAAAAGGAAAACCCGTGTCACAAAAAACAACTGTGGAAACTGCTACCGAAAATACTGATATTGAAAAAATAATCGTGGTTTCGTACAAAGGAATTGATCAATATCAGAAATCAGAAAAGATTCAATTTTATGATACTCTGGTATCTGATCAAAGTGATTCTTGCGACACTGAAATTATGGATTCCGAGGATCCCCTGTTCATTTTGTATACCTCTGGAACCACTGGAAAACCTAAAGGAGTTATTCACACACATGGCGGTTTTTCTGTTTTTGCAGGCCACCAGGCATCGTATCTGGTAGACATCCATCAAAATGACGTACTCTTCTGGCCTGCAGACATTGGCTGGATTACGGGATTGGTCTGGAATGTCTATGGATTATTGATCATGGGGGCAAGTGCTGTGATCTATGACGGCGCCCTGGACTATCCGACTATGGACAGAATATGGGAAATCATGTCAAAATACGGCGCTACAATATTTGGAATTTCTCCAACTGCTGTGAGACTATTCAAGAAAAATAACGTTCAGCCGCTTGACAAACACTCACTAGACAAATTACGAAATATTCCGACAACTGGGGAGCCATTGGATGAAGATTCTTGGTGGTGGCTGTTTGAAAAAGTAGGAAATAAAAAAATACCTGTCATGAATTTATCTGGAGGAACAGAAATTGGCGGTGCAATGTTATCTGTATTTCCAGGAATGAAATTAAAACCGTCCACTGTTGGAATCCCTGTACCTGGAATGGATTTAGACATTGTTGATGATGATGGTAATTCAGTACGTGGAAAAAATGGCTATTTGGTGATAAAATCCCCGTGGCCTGCAATGACTAGAGGATTATTGAATGATGATGATAGATATATCAAAACATACTGGTCTAGATTTGAAAATATGTGGTTTCATGGAGATTATGTATTTGCAGATGAAGACAATCTTTGGTACATGCAAGGTAGATCTGACGATGTGATCAATGTGTCTGGTCACAGAATGAGTACTGCTGAAATTGAACATGCTGTAATTTCACATGATAAAATCTCTGATGCAGCTTCAATTTCTATTCCTGACGAATTAACAGGAGAGGCAATTGTTGTATTTTTTGTATCTAACGATGATGATTGTGTTGGTTTAGAGTCTGAAATCATGGAACACATTTCTAAAAAAATTGGAAAAATTGCAAAGCCTAAGCAAATTTTTCAATTATCTGATTTGCCAAAAACAAGGACAGGTAAAATTATGCGTAGATTACTAAAATCAAAATTAATGGGAACTGAATTAGGTGATTTGTCCTCATTAGAAAACCCTGATGTTTTAGATGAAATAAACAAATTATAAAATTTATTTTATGTATGTGTTGTGAATAATGTTGATAGAAAATCAAAACCACATGGTTACCGACAGGTAACTAAGCACCACACTAGCTTTACAACTTACTGTGTACTGTTTGGAATTATTTGACTTCTATCTAACTATGGGATAAAATTATGGGATAAAAATATGATTTATTTATTTTTAACATTTATCCAATTATTTCTTTTAAATTTAATATTTGACTAATTTAACTATCGTGGGATTAATCAATAGTGGAACATAATTTACTGTATGTCTAGTGAACAACAAAAAATCATTGACTTCCAAAAAAAAATTGAGTCCCTTAACAATGTGAAACAATTGACTTTTCTAGAAAGAAAAGAATTAATTTTGAAAGAAAATAATACTCTGAAACGTCCTAGTTATCATTTGTAAACAGAATTGCATGATCTATCCTGATGCACGTACCCATTATGTAATATCTTCAAAAAAATATTGAATTTAGGTTTAGAAAATCTACCCCTTTGATATTTTCTGATTCACGTTTAATGGCTAAATGGTGCTAGAAAAAAGATAATTATTGAAATTCATAGTTGATCAACAGGTTGAAGACATTGAAATGCCTGAGAATCTTAAATTAAACACCTTTTTACAGGAATTTCATTCTACTTGCGAGCAACCTGAGTGCAGTTTTGGTTTCTATGGATTTGCTTTTGGCCAATCCCCGTTTCCAGTACCTCAATCAATTCAAAA
>JABHXI010000128.1 GCA_018657375.1 Candidatus Nitrosopumilus sp.
TGACCAGTCAAAAATTTAGCAAGTTTTGATGCCACAGTAGTTTTACCACTTCCTTGAATTCCCAATAAAATTATTTTGTTTTGTTTTCCAGGTATAAAATTAAAATCAGATTCATTACCAAGTAATTTTGAGAGTTCATCATAGAGAATTTTTACAATGTGATCTTTACGTGAGAGACCAGGAGGAGGGGTCTCATTTAATGAGCGCTCCTCTAATCGTTTTGTAATTTCAAGAACTAGTCGTACATTCACATCAGAAGTTAGTAGTGCCCTTTGAACATCCTTACAAAGATCTTTAATTAGTTCTTCATCAATTCCAGAAGATTTAAGGACTTTTTTGATTGCATCGCCTAATCCAGTTTTTAGTCCATCAAGCATTGTAATTTAATTCCGCATCCACTATTTCAAACCTTCCTCGATATCCATCCCAATTTTTTATAAAGTTATTAATTTTAATTGGATTAGAAAATAGAGGACAATTAATTACAAAAGTTTCAGCCTCGCCCCCTTCAAAATTTAAATTAAATCCAAATTTTGAAGATAAATTATCTAAAATTCCAATATCAGATTTTAAAATTAATTTCCCTAGCCATTTTTCATCCAAACCATCGGAAGACACAGTTATCATCATAAAATTAAATCCAGAGTCAAGTAAATCATTCATGTATTTCACGGGTTCAAGCTCCCATAACGGAGTGACTGGAATTAAATTTAATTTCAAACATAAAGTTTCAAATTGTTCTTTTTGAAATCTACTTTTAATTCCACCATGAAGTAAGCCATCGATTTGAAATTGGGATTTTGCATGTCGGAGTAAATTATCAATTATAATTAATTCGTCATCAGTATCATCAGAACTAGAGATACCAGTTAATTGTGGAATATTCATAGATTCAGATTGTAATTTAGTCCATTTTAAATTGGGATGGTGTAAAAGATGGCTTTCATCAGATTTTGGAAAGATACTCAACAAACACACAACATCATGGCCTTGTTTTTTAGCAAGATGAATAGCATATGCACTATCTTTTCCACCAGAAAAAAGACAAGCTAATTTCATAATCTAATAAAAAAACAGCTTAATAAAATTCTAAAATGTATTGAAAGAGATGCTTCAATACTCATAATCGTCATCATAAATCAGACGGCTTTTCCAACAATCATCAGCATCCACAGTGTTTGTAAATATCAGGGATTTTAGTGCTATGATTAAAATAAAAATATAATTGTTTTTATAATTAAATAAATGAAAGTATTTTTGTGAATTATTGGTCTAACTATTTTTGATAGACATAATTTTGGTATGTTCCATTACAACCCAATAATCAACATTTTGTCCATTTTCCAATTTTCCTTTAACAGAATCGTCAATCAAAGCAACATCTATTGTTTCAAATGTTTCAGCATCCATAACTTGTACTGTGTCACCGTTAATTGAAATAATTTGTCCAACTTTCTTGTTAATCATCGGTATGTGAATTTGCATACTCACAGGGCCAACATGTGGTCGATTTTTTCCATCAAAAATACCCTGACCAACTATTCGGGCTTTTGCTGCACCGTGTTTTCCAGGTTTTGATGTATCGTATTCAATAATTCTACATGCCTCACCACTAGGTTGATCAGTGTGTGGAAGTAGAATATATGATCCAATTTTTAAAGAGCCTAAATCAGATGGTTTACTCATGAAAAACAGATTTTTCTCGAATATTTAACTATTCTACTTTAGATTATCAAGGATTGAAAGACTCAAAAAACTAGTCAATGTGAATCCTCTACGATTAATATCACGCTGAGTTTGATCACAGTATTTTTTTACACTTTGATGACTTTTCTCACTTGCAACTTCAAGAGTCACAATATTTCCAGAATACGGAAATGTGAATTTTGAGGGAATAGAACAAGTAGTGGACACATCTCCAAATCCTGCAATTTCAATTTTTTCTTTCTTTAGTAAAGAACCAGCAATTTCACATAAATCATCATTATCATCAGCATATTCAAGATAGTATATTGAAATAAAGTTAGTTTTTTCCTCCACTTCCCTTTCAAAAAGATAATCTCTAATATTAAAAATAAAAGAAGTTTGTTCCTGAACATGTTCAGATAATTCATTTTGTATAATTAAATTATTTTTGAATTTGGCTAGTAAGTAATGGTTGGCAGAAGTTGAAAAATAGGGTTTGCTGTCACTTGAAAATGTACCTGTAACA
>JABHXI010000129.1 GCA_018657375.1 Candidatus Nitrosopumilus sp.
CCAAAAAATAAATCGTATGGAATGGACGATGTGATTAAAAAAGCAATGAAAAGAAAAGAAAAAGTGAACAGTTTCATTACAAAAAAAGGATTTATGGATATTGGAAATAAGGAATCATATAAACAAGCATGTGAAGAATACAATAAAAAAATAGGTAAAATTTAGAAATGGTTGATGTAATTATAAGAGAATTAGAAGAAAAAGATTTTAAAAATGGATTTCTTACCACGTTGGATGTTTTACGAGAAACTAGTGGTATGAGTGAGGATAAAGCATTAGAAATTTTTAAGAAAATAAAATTAAATCCAGAACACGTCATAATTGTTGCAGAAATTGAAGGTAGGGTGATTGGCTCCACAACGCTTCTAATTGAACCTAAATTTATTCACCAGGGAGGAATTGTAGGACACATAGAGGATGTTGTCGTAGACAGAAAATTCCAGGGCAAAAAAATTGGGGAAAAAATCATAACCCATGTGTTAGAACTTGCAAAAAATCATGGGTGCTATAAGACAATTCTAGATTGTTCAGATAGCGTTAAACCATTTTATGAAAAATTGGGATTTAAGCACAATTCAAATGAACTAAGATTCGATCACATCTAGAAAAATCGTTTCTTTGGATGTTTTTTTCTTTTTAGAATTAAAGATGAACCAACAGCCATTACAGGTGCGGATAATGCCATAAATAATAATGGGACAAATACCACCGCATTAGTAACATAAACCTCAGGAAAAGAATCAATCATAGAATACGCAATGATGTTACCGGCCAGTAAAATTATCCCTCCAGCAATAATTAAAGTTCCAATTTGTTTTGAACCATAATTCCTAGACATGATAAAAGCAACTGCAGCTAAAATTCCAGCAGGGGCAGCACCAATTGAAACAAATTGAATTAATTTTGGATCAGGTTGAAAACCTTGTGCAACTACAGAATCTAAAGGAACAGTCATCATAAAATAATAAACAGAAATCATCTCACCAGCAAACATTGTAAAAAGACCAACACTAGTAACTGCAAGCCACTTGTCAATTGCCATGTTGTGAACTAGTTATAGTTGATAAATAAACCATTCAGAAAATCAAATAATGCCAACAAGGTTAGCTAATTCTTTTCTGCATGCGGCCCCAAGTTTTTCAGCTGCATCTTCAGGAGATATATCATTTAAGAAAACCCCATATCCACGTTCTAATCCAGACCAAGGTTTAGTAATTGGATAAATTTCAATATGCCAGTGAATTTGACGAGTGTTTTTCTTTTCAGGTGAAAGGTGAAAAGCAAAATTGTAAGAAACACCTTTAACAGTATTAGATAATCCACCCAAAGTTGCGCGTAAAATTAGAGCCAAATCATTAATTTCTTTTTGACTAATTTTTGAAAAACTGGTACTGTGTTTTTTTGGAGAAATCCAAAATTCATAAGGATGTGACGGGGCCCAAGGAGAAAAAGCAATGAAACCATCAGTCTGAAGAATTTGCCGCGGTCCACTGAGTTCTTCATTTATAGTCTGACACATATGACAAACTCCTTTTTCATTCAAAATTTTATGGGTAGCTTCAGCCTCAGATTCTATAACAGGAGGAATAGTTGAAAAAGTCAGGATGTTCAAATGAGGATGAGGGTTAGTATTTCCAGCTAATTCGCCGCTATCACCATAGATTGAAACGTATGTTACACTTTTTTGAGTATAAAGCCACCTTAACCTATCTTGAACAACAACTAAGACATTCGACCATTGTTCTGGAAGAATTGTTGCAAATGTATCTTTAGAGTTAGGGGATGCAACAATTACATAATGATAGCCATATGCAGGTTCACTGTAAAACGGTTTATCACTGTAAGAATTTTCAGTTTCAATTGAAACAATAGGATTTTTACTTTCAAAAACACGAATAGACCAATCTTTAACATAATCACCTTCGTTATCTTGAAGACGCTGCAATACACCATCTTTTTCAACAAGAGATAAAACAGATGGATTTGTCATAGACTCGTTACCAGGAGCAAAAGGAGATTTTTTAGGATCAATAACTTTGTCAATTTTTTTTGAAACAATCACGAAACGTTCAGAAACATAATCCTTACGCATATCACCCATAATGGTAATTCAATGTGATTGTATCTTAAAACGTTTTCTTAAATTAAATTAAAAAAATAGAAAAATCCAAAAAGATTTACGGTAAAATTTATTTTTAAAATTAAAGTTTGAAAAAAAAATAAAATGATCGCAAATACATTGTAAGATTTAAAACAGAGATCAAAAATTTAGTTAACAGGGTTTTAGATGGACAATTCTAAAGTACAGATAATTTACGTTCTCTTAGATGGGGTAGGAGATCTTCCACATCCAGATTTAGATGGAAAAACACCATTAGAAGCTGCAAAAACACCCACATTGGACAAAATTGCAAGTAACGGAGTAATTGGAGAAGTAATTTCAGTAGGAAAAGGGATAGCTCCAGAATCAGATATTGCAGTTTTCAATATGCTAGGTTACAAATTTGAGCATGAAGATTATGCAGGAAGGGGAGTAATAGAGGCAATAGGAGTTGGAATTGATTTTAAAAATGGAGATTTAGCATTAAGAGGTAATTTTTCAACATTAAATGAAGAAGAAATAATTACGGACAGAAGAGCAGGCAGGCAAATTGCAAAAGAAGATGCAGATGGAATAGCAAAAGAGTTAGAAGAAAAAGTAAAATTTTCAGATCCAGATACAAGAATAGTGGTTGTCCCAACAATAGGTCACAGAGTAACAATTAGAATTAGAACATCATCTCAAAAACTATCATCTAGAATAACAAACACAGATCCAGCATATAGCAACATTGGAGGAATGGGAGTAGCAAAATCCGGCGGAGATTTTTTAAAAATTGAAAAGTGTTTGCCGTTGGACGATACAGAAAGTTCTAAATTTACAGCAAAATTAGTAAATGAATTTTCAGAGCAATCAATACAAATCATGAAGGAAAGTGAGATAAATAAAAAACGTAAAGAGCAAAATAAAAAGCAACTTAGCTGTATCTTACTAAGAGACGCAGGTAACAAATATCCAGATGTACCGCTAATTAATGAAAAACATGGAATGAAATTTTCATGCATAGTAGATATGCCAGTTGAACTTGGAATTTCAGAAGTTCTAAAAATGAAAGCATTTGAAGCTGGTGGTTTAACAGATTATGAAGTAAAAGCAAAAGTTGCAGCAAAGGCAATGGAAACACAAAATGCGATATACGTTCACCTTAAGGGACCAGATGAATTTGGTCACGATGGGGATGCAACAGGGAAAATGAAAAATATAGAAGAAATTGATCAACGATTTTTTAAAACACTTGTAGAAAATATTGATTCGAGTAAAGTTGCAATAATTATTTCAGCAGATCATTCAACACCATGTATCAATAAAGGACATAGTGATGATCCAGTGCCACTAGTAGTTTCAGCTGATTTTATTAAAAATGACGGCACAACAAGAATAACTGAAAATCAAGCAAAGAAAGGTAGTATGGGCCTACTTCAAGGTGAAGAAGTAATTAGAAAATCATTAGAATTGATTAGATCTCAAATATAATTAAATCATTTACTTGCTGCATTTCAATAGATTTTTTTCTAATTCTTTCTACATCTATTGAATGATACATGGATGGTGACGTGCCTAATTTTTCTAATGCACGAGTTAACATCGCGATACCAATACGCAATTCATTCTCTTGAGCATGAGCATATGCAACAGCTACAAGAATAATTCCTTGAACTAATTCTTTTTCACGTCCAAAACATTGCTTCCAAACACCTTCAAATGCTTCATGGCATTCCCAAAATCTTTCATGATTAAAATAAAAAATACCGTCCTTAATCCCCTGATCTATTTCTATTTCTTCCTCAATCACGTGTCGAGTATTATCTAAATCTCCAATAGGAATCAATTTTTCAACAAGGGCATCGACATTTTTTGTTTCTATTGCAACATCAAATTCAATAAAATTTGTAGCGACTCTAGCAAGTCTGATATGTGCATCCATTCCAGATATCAGATCCCTAGATCTATGAAGTATTTCACGAGAATTTACAGGAATATGTTTTTTATTTTTTAAATGTATCAAATATCGTTCCATGTGATATATCGACAGTATTTTCTTAAATTTCTTGTGTAAGTTCAACTAGGTTTATATGAAATATCCAAAAGATTTTGGATACATGTCACTTATTCAGACAGTTTCAGATGTCAATAATGCTTTCTTATCAAGAAGAGAACTAA
>JABHXI010000130.1 GCA_018657375.1 Candidatus Nitrosopumilus sp.
AAAAAGAAAAAAATCAAGCCCAACACAAAAGATAAATTCGAAAATGTCACGGAAAAGATGTTTCATGACTCAAAAAGGAATTCTTGCATTTTCAGGAGGGTTAGATACCTCAGTAGTTGTAAAATATCTACAAGAAGAACATGACATGGACGTAATTACAGTTACAGTAGATGTAGGTCAAGGGGATGATGCAAAAAAAATTGCTGCAAAAGCAAAAAAACTAGGTGTAAAAAAACACTATAACATAGATGCAAAAAAAGAATTTGTTAAAGACTACATATTTCCAGCAATTAAAGCAAATGCACTTTATCAAAAAAAATATTGTTTAGCAACAGCTCTTGCAAGACCATTGATTGCAGAGAAAGTTTTAGAAGTTGCAAAAAAAGAAAAAGTATCGTCGTTGGCACATGGATGTTCAGGTAAAGGGAATGATCAAGTACGTTTCGACATAACATTACGTTCTGGTTCAGACCTTCCAATCATAGCACCGATTAGGGATAAAAATTTAGACAGAGATACAGAATTAAAATTTGCAAATAAACACGGAATAGAAATAGATTCAGTTGCAAAAAAATTCAGTATTGATCAAAATTTATGGGGACGTGCAATTGAAGGCGGTGTTTTAGAGGATCCATACAACGAACCACCAGAAGACGCATTCATCTGGGTAAAAACAAAAGACTTGCCAGATAAACCGACATATTTAGAAATTAAATTTGAAAAAGGAATTCCAGTAGAAGTGGATGGAAAAATAAAAGAGTCACAAAAAATAATTGAATACATCAACAAAAAAGCAGGTGCAGCAGGTGTTGGAATAATAGATCACATTGAAGATCGAGTTGTGGGAATTAAATCCAGAGAAGTGTATGAAACTCCAGCAGCAACTTGTCTAATTGAAGCACATGCAGATTTGGAAAAAATGGTCCATACAAAACATGAAAATAAATTTAAATCAATAGTCGATGATGAATGGGCACATCTAGTCTATTCAGGACTTTGGCAAGATCCTCTCAGAGCAGATCTTGACGGATTCATTGAAACGTCTCAAAAACCAGTTTCAGGTACTGTAAAACTAAAGATGTACAAAGGAAGTTTAAGAGTAGTAGGCAGAAAATCAGATAATTCGTTGTATAGTCACGATATTGCCACTTATGGGGCAGAATCTACATTTGACCAAAGATTAGCTAAAGGATTTGTCGAATTATGGGGAATGCAGTCAACGGAAGCTAATAAATTACAAAAGAAAAGGAAAACTAAAACATGAACTGTCCAGAATGTGACGCAAAACTCAACATCCCAGAAGATGCCTCAGTAGGAGAGATAATATCTTGTCCTGATTGTGGAGCTGATTTTGAAATTTCTAAAAAAGAAGGATCAAACATTGAGCTTAAACAAGCAGAAACTGTAGGCGAAGACTGGGGAGAGTAATGTCAAAAATCAGCATTGTTTTTGACCGTTTAAGAACGGAAGAAAAAATGCTCCAAAAGGCGGCTGCCGAATTAGGCCATACCGCAACAATGTTGGATGCCAAAATTACTCAAATTAACACAGATACTAAAAAAAATGATTTGGATTTAGGAGATGTGGTGTTAGAAAGATGTGTAAGTTATTTTAGAGGTCTTCACTTTACATCAGCTTTAGAATTTTTAGATATTCCAGTTTTAAACAAATTTGATGTTGCAAGTATTTGCGGAAACAAAATGTTTATGACATTACTTTTGAAAAAAAATAACATTCCAACACCAAAAACATATTTTTCATTTTCAAGTGAAAGTGCTGCTGAAAATTTAGAAAATGTGGGATATCCACTAGTCATTAAACCAGTGATAGGCAGCTGGGGAAGAGGAGTAATGCCAATTAAGGATAAAGATGCAATGGAAGCAATTTTTGAAATCAGAGATATCACAGATAGTCCTCACGATAGAATTTATTATTTACAGCAAGTTGTAAAAAGACCACCAAGAGACATCAGGATAATTACAATCGGAGACGAGGCTGTTGCTGGAATGTATAGAAAATCATCAGGCGGTTTTAAAACAAATATTGCATTAGGGGCAGATCCAGAAATTTGTGAAATTACAAAAGAAATGGAAGAACTAGCAATTAAAGCATCAAAAGCAATGGGCGGAGGCATCTTAGGAATTGACATGATGGAAGATGAGGAAAGAGGAATAGTAGTACACGAAGTTAACAACACAGTGGAATTCAAAGGGTTAGCAAAAGTTGCAAAAAGAAACATACCAAAAGAAATGATAGAATTTGCTTTAGATTATGTTAGAAAATAAATTTAAAAAAATATGAATTCATCTTGGAAAATAAAACATAATACCAATACCAATTAAAACAACAGTCGAACCAAAAATTTCAAATCTATCAGGTTTTTTCTTATCTATCCAATATCCCCATACTAAAGAAGACATTACAAAAATTCCGCCATACGCCGCATAGACTTTTCCAAAATTTTCAGGTTGCAGGGTCATAACTACAGCATATGAAAATAAAATCAATCCTCCAACTAACCCAAGAATTTTCCCCTGATGATTTTTTAACCACCTCCATACCAAATAACCACCACTAATTTCTAAAAATGCAGCAAAAATGAAAATACTGATAGAAGTTACAATGTCAATCAAATTTTTTCTCCTTTTCTAGGATAGTAGAAAATTATTAAAATTCCAATTACTGCAATAATTGTTCCAATTACATCATAATTATCAGGCATAATTCCATCAATCAGCCATCCCCAAAAAACAGACATCACAATAAACACTCCGCCATACGCTGCATAGACCCTATGAAAATTAGTTTTTTGAAATGTTGGAACTATCCCATAAAGAAACAATACAAACCCACCCAACGCTCCCAGGGTCCAACTAAAATCATTCCGCAACCACAACCAAACAAGATATCCACCGCCAATTTCTAAAAGTCCTGCAATTACAAAAAGAAGTAAAGAAGATAGAACAGTTTTCAAAAACAAATTGAATCA
>JABHXI010000131.1 GCA_018657375.1 Candidatus Nitrosopumilus sp.
GCAATTTTTACACATAAGTGATGAAATATGAGAATAGTTAGAGTAACAGATGGAACTAGTGAAACATATGGTTTTCTTAAAGACAACAAAATAGCTATAAAAAGTGAAATAACAGAATTAACAGGCGTACCAATCCCTATCAATATCAAAGATTTTTTGTTTGATGGATGGTATAATGAAATAAAAAATAAAACACATGAATTAGAATACAGAGAAGATATTTCAAAATACAAATTATTAGCACCGATTCCAAATCCAAATAAAATAATCTGTTTAGCATTCAATTACATAGATCACGCTAAAGAGCAAGGATTGCAAGCACCAGATGATCCAGCATTAGTAATGAAACCAAAAACAGCATTAAATCATACAAAATCAGATATCGTATGTCCAGACTTTGTCACACAATTAGATTATGAAATCGAATTAGCCTTGATCATTAGAAAAGATTGTAAAAATATCAGTGTAGAGGATGCAAAAGACATGATATTTGGATATATGATTTTCAATGACACATCAGCAAGAGATATTCAAAAAACAGATAAACAATTTACCAGAGGAAAAGGATTCGATACATTTGCACCATGCGGACCATGGATTACAACAGCTGATGAAATAGAAAATCCCCAAAATCTAAAAATGTCAACAAAAGTTAATGGGGAAATAAGACAAAACTCTTCAACAAACAAAATGTTTATTAAAATTCCAGAGATAGTTGCAAAAATTAGTAAAGTGATGACATTAGAAAAAGGAGACATAATTTCAACAGGAACACCAGCAGGTACAATGTTAAACAAACCAAATGCAGTATATCTAAAAGACGGCGATGAAATAGAAATGGAAATAGAAGGCTTAGGAATGTTAAACAATACAATAAGAGTAGTTAAATCAAATTAAATCAAAGATTTTCTCATCAAATTGAATGAAATTCTATATTCTAAAGAATCAAATGAAGATAGTTTCTGTTTAGTTAAAATTTGAATTCGCTCATAATTTTTTTCAATTGCATAATTTTGTAAATAAGAAATAATATCAGATAAAGTTTCAAATGAGCCTGAAAATAGAGTTACAATCAAAGTCTTTTCATCATGTTTATAATCTGCAACTATGGCAACAGAAATTTGACCATTCAAACTAGATTGAATGATTTTATTTTGAGCACACAAATCCGATAGAATTTTTTCATTAGTTGAAAACCATCTCCAGGAATTTACATAATAAGGAAATAGATTAGAAGATACGGATTTTACAAATTCAATTTTATAATGAGAGTTTATTTTAGGAACTAATGAATAAAAGTGCCATATTTCAGATAGTTCATAATTTAATGAGTTAGCCATGGAAATAGATGGAATATTTTCAGTGTCTATTAACATGTAAGAAAATAATGCGTTAGTTTTTTTTCCAATTAATTCAGCGTGAGTAACAAGTTTTGAACCAATCTTTTCCCTTCTAAAATTAGGATCAATTCTAATTCCTTCAATCCATATTTGATTTTCAGAATAAAATGCATGACATATGCCAACTGGAAATTGTTTTTCAAATAAAAACAAATTACCTTCTTCTAACCAAGAAGACCAAACTTTATCAATATAATCCCCCCAAGAAAATGTGTCCTTACAAAATTTTAGAACTGGAATTTTATCAAAAGAATTTGCTTCTCGAATTTTCATATACAAAAAAAATATTAAGAATGAACAAATAAAAATTACCATGGGAAGAATAATTGCAGGAAAAACATCAGACATTACTCCTGGAAAAATGATTAAAGTGTCAATTGATGGCAGAGACATCCTAGTTGCAAATATTGATGGAGAATATTGTGCTACAGATGATTCATGTACACATTCAGGTTCTAGTTTATCTGAAGGTAAATTAGACGGGTGTACGATTACTTGTGGATGGCATGCAGCAGAGTTTGATTGTAAAACAGGTAAATTTTTAAAATTTCCAGTAAAGCTCAGAGATTTAACATCGTATGACGTCATAGTTGAATCAGACAACGTATTTGTAGAGATGTAACTATATACGGCTAATTTTTAACAAAATGTGTAAAAAATGGTAGACGAGACTCAAAATAAACAGGCAATGAAAGAAGCTATCGATACACTAAATCTGATTGTATCTACAAACTCCACTCCAAAAACGGTTAAAAAATCAATTACAGATCTTGTTACAGAGTTAGTAAAAGAAGAAGATGCATTAGCAGTAAGAGCTGCAAATGCAGTTAGCCTACTTGACGATATTACACAAGATGCAAACATGCCATCATATGTAAGAACCCAGTTATGGCAAGCAGTGTCAAAATTAGAAAGCATAAGAGAATAAATTCTTGCTTAAAATATCATAATTAATGAAAATTGAAGAATATTTACAAACACTGCCAAAAAATTTACTTAGTGGCGAGGATGTTCAATTACCTGAAAAAACACTTAAAGAAATTTTCAAATTTTCAAATTTAGGAAAAAACGACATATTTTTTCATCTAGGATGTAACAATGAAAAGGGGATAGAGATTGCAATTAATGAATTTAAAGTTAAAAAAGCCATAGGGATAGATAACAACTTAGAAAAAATTCAAAATGCACAAAAAAACATTAAAGAAAAAAATATCGATGTAAAATTAATTCATCAGAATATAGAGGAATCAGATATTTCAGATGCAACTGTAATTTTATTTTGGTTCACAGATGAGAAAACCATAAAGAGTATGGTTAAAAAATTTAATAAATTAAAACCAGAAACAAAAATAATTACAATATGGGGACCACTGCCAAATTATCTTCCAGACAAAGTTAATTTTCCATACATCATCAACAAAGTACCATTCAAAAAAGCAGAGAGCGTACAAGAGCAATTATTATCTGTTTTTGGCGTAAAATGTGTAGATTTTGTTACTGCATGGGAATTTGCAGAAAGATATACAAAATCAATTTCAAGTTCAGAAGTTAAAAATGATAGATTTCTAACAATCATACAGACATTAACTATTTGGATCAACGCAAAGGAATTAGGTGTGGTGTGTACAGAAGAAATTCCAGAATCAATTAAAACATACATCAGCATCATGAAAATGCATTTTGATATTGATTTTGAACATTTGTTAAAATAATAGGTGTAAGCCTTTTATTTTGTATATCCATAAAAAAATTATGGAGAGTAAACTAAACATCAATGTTTCTGCAGTAGATTATGATAAAACAAGTAAAGCATTAACACAACAACTCATACTTTTAGAAGAAATGGTCCACGGGAAAGATGATTTTGTTATGACAGATTCAGAATTTGCATTTGGTTGGCATTTTTTTGTATTAAGTGTAAATAGAACATTAATACAAAAATTAGAATCAATAATGGGTGCAGACTTTCAAAAATTAAAGGGAAGAGGAACAGATAAAAAATTTCTTACGTGGTTAACAAAAAATGTTGAAAATAAATCTCCCAGATTTAAAGTTGCCATTAAAGAAGAAATGGAATCAAGTAAATTCGGAATATTTTAAAAATAAAGAGGCCCTCGAGGGGAATCGAACTCCTGTCCGAGGATCCACAACCCTCTATACTAACCACTGTACTACGAGGGCCACAAAGAAGAAATTTCTTTATCCAGTAATAATCTTTAAGATTCAATGATAAAAATAGAAAAATAATTGAAAACAATTAGTCATAAAATAGTCATAAAGCAAAATTATTTAAAAAAACAGTAACCGATCGCTTTAAATTTGCACATTCAGGGTTATGTTTCACCATGGGACAAGGATTTTTCACCAATAGATTACGTTCAAGTAAAAAATCTCAAGAAACACCTATTGAAAGAAAAATTGAAAATATACAAGGTAATGGATTTGTATGGACAGATTTACAAAATCCAGATAGAGATGATGTTGAAAAATTAGCTAAAAAATACAATTTCAATGAATTAAACATAGAGGACTGTATGACAAAATTTGAACTTCCAAAACTAGATAGTTATGATGATCATTTCTTTGTAATTTTACATTTTCCACCACTTGCACAAAAAATTGGAATATCAAAAAATAGTCAATTATCCATATTCATCGGAAAAGGATTTCTAGTTACAGTTCATCAGGGAGATCTAAAACCATTTGTAGAATTAGTAGATATATGTAAATCGGGTTTAGACCAAGAAATAAAAAACAAATTATTAAAAGAATCATCAGGCGATTTACTTCACGAAATTATAGATGCACTGGTAGATGATCTTCTACACATATCAAGAAAAATTATTGCAAATTTAGATGAAATGGAAGACAATGTATTTGATGAGTCAAAACCAGTTGCCAGAAGTATCGCGTTACTTAGAAGAGAAATTAACAGATTAAGAAGAATATCAGTGCCATTGAAGAGATTTGTATTAGAAATTGCAAAAAATGTTAAAAGATTTTCAGATAATTCAGATGATGAGCTTGCATTGTATTTTGACGATGTAATTGATCACATTGACAAAGTAATTGAGACATTAGAGGAATCAAGGGAAACTATGGAAATTTACAAAGATACAGATTTTGTGTTAAGTAATGAAAAAACAAACAAGGTATTAGCTGTTCTAACTATGATCTTTACATTAGCTATTCCATCAACAGTGATCGGGACATTTTATGGAATGAATGTAAATCTACCAGGAGGGATCGGAGATAATGCGGTGATCTTAGGTCCATTTACGACATTTGTAGTCATAATTCTAGCATCTGCAATACCGGCAATTATCATGTTTATGTATTTCAAAAAATTGGGTTGGATTAACAGCTAGTAAATAATTTCTAAATTTTTTCATGTAAATTCACTTTAATTTTGGTTAAGGAACGGCTCAGATCATCAGGAATTATAATTAGAAGACCAGATTCTTGATCAATATTTTTACAAACTCCACTAAAACTATGATAATTTTTACCAAAGCAACCATCATCAGTATAGAAATTAAATGTGTCAGAAGTTAGATAATTTTCAAATTGTTTCTTTGAATCTATAAAATAAACATCTAGTGAAGAACTTTTGTCATCAATAGAAATAGAATATTCATAAGTAGTTGTATTCTTGTCTGTACATATAGGAATAAACTGTACATAAAATTTAGATACAGTTGAATTCATAGATTTTATGTTAGGAAAAATTGAAACATAAGGATCATCGTTTAACTCACTACCTTGAATTAATTCAATTTGAGTTCTAAGCGTATCAATTGCATATCTATACAACATGGGTTTCCAACTTGAATTACAATCACTAAACTGATGTTTTAATTCCACATAACCACGATTATCCTGATATTGTAAATGATTGGAATTATAGTTATCAAAATTAGAAACATTAGAAAAATCTGTTGAGTAAGTATAATTTGAAAAATTTGGATTAGACCAAACAGTTGTTACATCAAATAAAATATTGACAGGATAACTATCCCATTCTTCTTGAAAATGGACATAGATAGAATATTTGTTAATGTCTTGATCATACGTAAAAAGTAAATGACCAAAAAACATGTTACTGAAAATTAGAATAAATGCGACAGCGGGCAATATGAAAAATATTTTTCTCACAACAATATCAAAAATAAGGGGTGTTTATACCAATAATGATTCAAAAAATAGATAAATTTCAATAGTATCATAAAAAATTAGAATTAGGATAGTTTGTTTTTATAAAAAAATTATATACCTATCTTATAAAAGGCCTTAATAATTTTAGTAAAAATATGGTTAAAGTTAAAATCAGAACAGGAAGAGGTACTGGAACTATAGAAGTGGATGTAGAAGATCTCAAATTTTCTGGTGAAGAATTCAAGAAAATTCAAGCTGAAAAAAAGAAAGCTGCTGGAAACAGAACAATTTCAACAGGTAGAGGAACAGGTAGAAGAAAACTTCAAGATACTCCAGAACCAAAGACTAGACCTTCATCCAAAGGCAAAACAAGAAGTACGGGTAGAGGAACTGGTTCAAGAAAAGGTACAACATAAACTCCTTTTTGGATTTTATTTTTCTTATATTTTTCTAGTTTTTACTATATCTTAGTATCAGGATTTTTTAGTTTTAATTTTTCCCAATCTGCAAGGAAATTATCCAAGCCAATTTTTGTCAAAGGATGTTGCAACATTTTTTCTAAAACACCGGGAGGCAATGTAACTACATCAGCCCCAATCTTTGCAGCATCAATTACATGTAATGGATGACGAACACTTGCAACAAGAATTTCAGTTTTAAAAGTATAGTTTGAAAAAATTGTTTTGATTTCTTTAATTAAATTCATCCCATCTTGACCAATATCATCCAATCTTCCAATAAATGGACTAACATATTTTGCTCCAGATTTTGCAGCAAGTAAAGCTTGATTTGCAGAAAAAATCAGTGTGACATTAACAGGAATTCCCTGTGATGAAAAAGATTTACATGCTTTAAGACCATCAGGAGTCATTGGAACTTTAACAACAACATTATCGCCATATTCACGAAGACGTTTACCTTCTTCCATCATTCCAGAGTATTCAGTACTAACAACTTCTAAACTTACATCACCTCGAATAATTTTGGTGATTTCTTCCATAGCATTTTTTGGATTACCGCCTTCTTTGGACATCAAAGAAGGATTAGTTGTAATGCCATCTAACAACCCCATATC
Source organism: Candidatus Nitrosopumilus sp. (assembly GCA_018657375.1). Taxonomy (GTDB): domain Archaea; phylum Thermoproteota; class Nitrososphaeria; order Nitrososphaerales; family Nitrosopumilaceae; genus Nitrosopumilus. The sequence continues at coordinate 6,631 of JABHXI010000131.1, forward strand.
GTTAAATTTTTTTATAGATTCTAAATTAGCAGTATCAAGAA
>JABHXI010000132.1 GCA_018657375.1 Candidatus Nitrosopumilus sp.
CTAACTGTATTAGAAAAAGCAATTTCAATAGATTCAAGAAAACCAAATGCAATGGTCTACAAAGGGATTGTTTTAGGAAAAATGAAACGACATGAAGAAGCACTCAATTGTTTTCAAAATATTTGTAGAAAATATCCAAACAATCAAGATGCATTTTTTCAAAAAGGGGTGCAATTAGCAGAATTAGGAAAACATGAAAAAGCACTAGATGTATTCGATGAAATTTTAAAAAAATACAAAGATAATGTAAATGTAATTTACGCAAAATCTAGAAGTAAAGCAGCAATAGAAAAATATCCAGAGGCATTAGAATTATTAAAACAGGCAATTTCAAGAAACCCAAAAATAATTCGCAAATGGGCGAAAGAAGAACCAATTTTTACAGTATTACACAATAATGATAAATTTAGAGCGTTAGTAAAACTATAAAATTTTGTTACGCACTGCATCGATTCTAATAATAGCAATTTTCTTTTTGGGGCCAATCAATCTTGCTTCATAGATTGGGACATATACCTCACTAATTTCACGTAATACAAATTCTTCTTCAAGTTTTCTCACCTCATCTTCCAAAGGTTTTTTTAAAAAAGATTGCAATTTTTTAATCACATCGTTATGTGTGAGTTCAGAATTTTTTACATTTGATGAGTTCTTTTCCAATAATCGATTAGGATAATTTTCAGTTGTTTTAGAATTTAATTTAAAAGGAAATTTAATCTCCCTACCATGATGATCAAATGTTAATTCATCCTCATTTTCAACAAAAACATGTTCTTCTAATTTTAAATCAATCTTATTCTTACCACGTTTTCCTACAATTGCTTTTTTAAAATTGGATTTAGTACGTACTGAAAAAATATCATCACCTAAAACTACTGCAGATACATTAGAGTTAACAGAAATAGAGTGAGTTGCTTTTCTAAAATAATTTGCCACGTATTTACCAGATATCATCAAAATGCATTCATAGTATAATTTCACAGAATGAATGTGAATATCACTTTTTTTTGGGCGTGAAAATATGGATTTAAACAAAGCAGTTTTTTTATTGTCAAGAATTTCTAAAACTTCAGTTTCATCAATTTTTTTTCTTAAAACTACTATTTTTTTATCATAATTCTTTTTCAAAGATATACAAAATATACAAGTAGTCGTATTAAACCAATTCTGATTTTGAGAATATCACCACAATAAATAGAAATAGAAAAAATTCCAAACAAAGAAAAAGAGGTTATTTTTGTAAAAATTATAATGAATAAATCAAACATAAATGGTTCAACCGACAAGAGGGAAGTCAATCCAGAATGGTTTACAGGTAAAACATGGATGAAAGTACTTTCAGAAAAAATTAAATCAAAAGATCAAGATATCTATCATGTTCATTTTGAAAAAGGTTCTAAAACAAAACTTCATTTTCATAATGGAAATCAAGTATTAATTGCAATAAATGGAAAAGGTAGTTTAGAAATTTTTAAAAAATATGGTACCAATAAATCAGAATTTAAAATTAAAAGAACCCAAAGAATCAATCTTAATCAAGGTGACATTGTTCACATTCCAGCAAAAACACTCCATACACATGGATCCATTGACAAAAAGAAAGAATTTTCACATATTGCAATCAACATATTGCCTAAAAAGAATTCAACATACAAAACAACGTGGTACGAATCAGATTTTAAAAATAAAGTTACAAAAATCATTTAAAAATAATGTCAATAAAAGAAGATTCAAAAATTGAATTTATAGATGGAAATGAAGGAACAAAAATAAAGCAATATTTTCATCCCCACAACACATTAAATGGGATTAACTATAGTATTGCACAATTTTCATTAGAAATTGGGGGGAAAACCAAACTTCATAAAATTAAATCATCTGAAATTTACTATATTTTAGAAGGCGAAGGAAAATTAAAAATTGATGATGAAATGTTTAACTTAAAAAAAGATGACTCAGCATATGTTCCTCCAAATTCAAAACAATTTATTGAAAATATTGGATCAAAATATTTACGCTTTTTATGCATCGTAGAACCAGCATGGAAAGCAGAAGATGATGAAATTTTAGAATAAGATAACAAAATATTAGTAATTATTTTTAACATATGATGAATTAGAACTAACGTGAATAGACGAGAAGCATTATTGACATTAAATGTTAATCAAAAGTCATCACAGGAAGAAATTAAGACATCATATAGAAAGAAGGCACTAGAATTACATCCAGATAAAAATAAAGAAAAAAATGAGGATGGAGAATTCAAAAAAATTACAGAAGCATATAATTTTTTAAAAAAGAATGAAAAGGACGATACAATATATGAACAGACAAAACAAGATTCAGGAAACCAAGGAGTCAAACCAAAACCACAATGGGGAGCACCAAATGATGGTGGAATTCCAGAACAAGATTGGGGTAAATATACGCGTGAATTTGAAGAAGGAGACCCAACTTTTTGGAAAGAATATGAAAAAAAGTTTTGGGAAGATTACAA
>JABHXI010000133.1 GCA_018657375.1 Candidatus Nitrosopumilus sp.
CACTAGATTCTAAAATTAAACTACATGTAATGAATTCTCATATGGACATTAAGTTCAACTTGATATTTAGTCATAAATCCACAATGAGTACACGAAAACATGTCATCAGGAGTCTTCTGAGAATCCCTCTCAATTACTTTCCCAGAAATAGAAGTAATGTTAATAAAATTATTATTTGAAATCACAGCAAAATTAGAACCTTCATGGATAGAATCAAAATATTCCTTAATAGTCGATATAACTAATTCAACATCCAAAATATCGTCATCATCAAATGTAGATAGAGTGAATTGACGGTTTTTTAAAGTAGGGATAGCTTCAACTTTATCTGCAACATAAACCAGTAATTCATTTTGAATAGATGATACTTCCTTGCAATCGATTGTAAGCATACAATTTCAGAGATTAATGAATATTTTAATTTAACAGCCATTTGAAAATGATTATTATGGATTAAAATTATAAATAAAAAGGGATGGCAAATTCAGAAACATTTGGAGTTGAAAAAGGACACGGGGAAAAAATAGTAGGATGGTTAAATGAACAGTCAAAGATACAAAATATCAAACTAGAAGCAAGATTATACAATTATGAAGTTTCTACAAAAAACTTTGGACATTTTGAAATGTTTTCATGGATGGGGGATGTTCAAATTGCAAGAAAAATGATCATTAAAGCAAGTAAGAAATTCAAAATTAAAGTAATAGAAGGAGGGTACAAGCCAAAAGAAAAATTATTTAAATTAAAGAAATTTGATTTTGCCAAAGTAAAGAAAGGAGATAAAACAATTGGGCAACTAGAATTTTCAGTGTCAAGATTAGGTAATGCTCAATGGGAAATACAAAATGAAGAACGTCATTAATTTTAAAAATAATTTAGGAGTAATTCAATGAGAGTAGGCATCATAGGAATCGGAATTTTAGGAAACGCCGTAGCTTTACGTTTACTAGATTTAGGATATGATGTTACAGTATACAATAGAACTCAAGGAAAAACAAATGAAGTTGAAAAAAAAGGTGCACATGTGGCATCGTCACCAAAAGGTATGGCAGAAAAAGTAGAAATAATAATAATCGTAGTGAAAGATGCAGAAGCTGTAAAAGAAATATCATTTGGAAAAAATGGGATCATAGAAGGCAAAAACAGCAAATTGATTGTTGCAGATATGAGTACAATTGATCCAGTTGAATCAAAAAAAATTGCAAAAGAATTTGAACAGTATCAAATTAAAAAATTAGAAATTCCAGTTATGGGAGGTCCAAATGTTGCAATTACAGGAAAATTAGTGATGATGGCATCAGGATCAAAAGATAGTTTCAATCAATGTAAAGAAGTGTTTGAAAAAATTGCAAACAAAGTATTATTTCTAGGAGAACAGGGAGTAGCAAATTCAATTAAACTTGCAATGAATTTACAAATCACAATGTTAGCACTGTCGTTATCTGAAGGCATCACATTGGTTAAAAAATCAAATGTAGATCCAAAGATCTTTTTGGAAGTGTTGAATTCAACATATTTTAAAACAGGAATGAGTGAAAATAAAGCATTTAAAATGATAGAAGGTAAGCATGATGCAACATTTACGCTAGCAAATTTAAAAAAAGATATTACAACTATGACAAGTGCATCTATGAATTTAGGAATAGAACTACCAATGATAACTAAAGCTGAAGAGATTTATGAAAATGCGATAAAAGAAGGATTAGGAGATTTAGACTATACAGGCATTATACAATATATTAAAAAAATTAACAACATGTTGTAAAAATTATGAAAAAGGATTATTTTTCTTTAAATATCTACGATAAGAAAATCCAACAACCAACATTGTAATTCCAGTAATTACACCCCACATAAAAAAAGAAATGGTGCTAAATTCAGACATAGATTACAACCAATATTGAAACATCTAAAGTTTAGGGTTATGTCTGCATAAAAGATAGATCAGCCATAAAATAATTCTGAAACATCTAAATAGATTTGAGATAGACAAGATTTATGCCTGAATTTAGATGTGAAGATTGTGGAAAACGCCTATTTCATGAAAATGAAACAACATTAGAAGTTGAGAGAAAAATTCATTCGCAATTTTGTAGAAAAATAAAGGGCGAAACACACAGCTACATGCACAGGGATCTAGCACATATGGAAACTTTCGACGTAGAAAGAGAAAATGACACTGCAGGTGAACCAGTGTTAAAAAAATAACAGGTACAGATATTCCTCAAAATTATATCCTAGATAGTTATCATTGAATATAATTGCCTAAAGAATACAAATATGATTTAGTGGTGGTAGGAGGAGGTCCAGCAGGATCATCAGCAGCATTTGCAGCTGCAAAAAACGGAATAAAGGTAGCATTAATTGAAAAAGAGAACTCAATTGCGGAAACAGTAAGAACAAGTGGGGTCACATGGATTGAAAGTATCAAAGAATTTGGAATTCCAGATGATTGTTACAATCCAATCAAGAATTTTTCATTTGTCTCACCAAATAATGAAGTAACAATTAATGATTCAATTGCAACAGCAGCGGTATTAGACGTAAGAAAAACATATCGATGGTTGGCACATGAAGCTGAAAGAGGAGGGGCAGATATTTTTCTAAAAATTAACATTAACGAAGTTATTAAAAATGAAAATAACGACATCGTAGGTGTAAGCGGTACAGGGCCAAATGGAAAAATAATATTTCGTTCAAAAATAGTTATTGATGCCACAGGATTTACATCTACAATTTCCAAAGCAATGGGTTTTGTCACACAGTGGAAAAGGTTTGGGGCAGGAGCAGAATACGAAGCAACGGTAGAAAATGCGGATCCAGACACATGGTGGTTAATGGTAGGACAAGAATACACACCTGCAGGGTATGCATGGATATTTCCATTAGGAAATAACATCGTAAGAATTGGAGTGGGAGTAGGTAAACCAGAATCAGACGTAGACCCAACTCAAAGACTCAAAGAAATTATTGAAAAACAATTAGGTCCAATAAAAAAATTAGGAAAAATAACACCGATAGAATTCCATTACGGCTTAATTCCAAACGATGGTTTATCACGAAAAACAGTTTTCAATAATTTAATCCTAGTTGGGGATTCCGCAGGACAAGCAAACCCGTTAGTTCTAGAAGGAATTAGATATGCAATAAAATTTGGCAGAGTTGCAGGTAAAGTTGCATCGGATGCAATAAAAAATAAAAAGACAGACAAAGATGCACTATATCCATATGAAGAAGAATGGAGAAATGCAATTGAATCAAAAATTAACTCTGCAGGAAAAGTTCAAGATAGATGGATTGGCTTATCAGATAAAGAGTGGGATAAAGAACTAGACATAATTAACGAATTAAAAACGGATGAGTTTTTAGATTTTATAAAAGCAGATTTTGGATTATCAAATATGCTCAAATTAGCAATGAGTCATCCAAAATTAGCAGTCAGACAACTTTTCAATTTAGTTAAAGGAAAATAATTTACAAACAAAAAAAGTTAGTAATTTTTTAAAAATCATGCCAAGGATACTGGAGCGTTGCAGAATCCAGGCATGATTTTAGGCACAGATACGGTCTGGTTGGTCGATTTTGACATGCATAACGAATGAAATTGCTCACAAGTCAATGTAGAGCATGTTTTACAAATCATGGATGTTGATTTGAAGCAGTGTAAACAATTTGCTGCACCAATAAGACATCCACCACAATTTCTACAAGATTCGTCAGGCAATTTCTCTTCAAGTTAATTTATTTAAAATTACTTATAACAAACACGTAGAATTTATTAGAATCAATCATCAGTGTCAAGAAGATTATAATTGAATGAAAAAAATCAATTAAACATGGACAATGTTAGTAAAAAATTTGATGAGTGGGCAGCGAATGGAAAAGCAGAGTCGATGGAAAAAGGACACGGAGTGAATGTTTTAAAATTTTTGAAAAAAATCTCGTTTGACAAACCTTTTTCATTTTTAGATGTAGGTTGTGGAAATGGATGGGTGATAAAATATGTATCAGACATGTCAACATGTAAAAAAGCAATAGGCATTGATAAAAGCGAAAAAATGATCATGCAAGCAAATAAGAAAATAAATAACAATAAAGAAAGTTTTGTACATACAGATGTAGAGTCATGGAAGCATACAGGAAAATTTGATTTTGTTTTTGCCATGGAGTCAATATACTATGCAGATTCAATGGAAAAAGCAATTGAGAAAATTTACAAACTACTAAAACCAGGAGGAAAATTCTTCTGCGGTACAGATTTTTACACAGACAATAAAGCCACAATAAAATGGGCAAGCATGATGAAAATTCAAATGCACCTACATTCAAAAAAAGAATGGAAAGAATTTTTTAAAAATGCTGGTTTCCTAACAGAGACAAAACAAATCAAAGATTTGAAAAGTAGCGAAAAATGGAAAAAAGAATTAGGGACGTTATTTATCATAGGCACAAAACCTACAAAGTAATATTCAAATCACATTATGAAATACCAATACCATGTGAGCTGGAGCACGATACGCTGCTACGGCAGAGGAAACTCCTCCCTCCATACAGGAAATGTGATCTGGAGATAGATAATCAGAGATGATTGGCAACGATGCAGAAAAAAAATCCAATATGGCGCACAGTGATGGCAAAAACCTGAGGTTTCCATAAAAGGAATGAAACAGACGACCCACATGGAGCAAAGCCAAACAGAACCTTAGGATCCTGTACCAGGTTCAGGTAGGCTGCAAAGCGAAATATCGTGAAAACAGAAGGAGGGTTACTCCCAGCA